>NZ_JBUDGD010000049.1:0-41969 GCF_055484735.1 Pseudomonas sp. 15C
TTCCGATCTCTCGTCAGCGGGAGGCGAATTCTACAGCGTTACACGCTGCTGTCAACACCTCTTTTTCAACTTCCTTTCGAGCTTCGATGAACTGAAGCCACTTACCGCCGAAACCTACTTAACTCATTGAATATCAAGGAGTTTTCCGTTTCGACTGCGCCGGAAGTGGGGCGAATTATAGACATCTGAAATTCGCCGTCAACCTCTATTTTCATAAATCTGTCACATCAGTCAAAAAAGTCCACAAACAGGAAGGCCGACCTCAATGAGGTCGGCCTTCTGCGCTTCCGCCGCGCTACTTACAAGCTAGGGAAAGCGAATTGCGAAGCTTCATGGCTGGCACGCTGCGGCCAGCGCTGGGTGATCGCCTTGCGCCGCGTGTAGAAGCGCACGCCATCCGGACCGTAAGCGTGCAAGTCGCCGAACAGCGAACGCTTCCAGCCGCCGAAGCTGTGATAAGCCACTGGCACCGGCAGCGGTACGTTGACGCCGACCATGCCGACTTCGATCTCGTCACAGAACAGACGCGCCGCTTCGCCGTCGCGAGTGAAGATGCAGGTGCCGTTGCCGTATTCATGATCGTTGATCAGTTGCATGGCCTCTTCCAGGCTGTTCACCCGAACCACGCACAGGACCGGACCGAAGATCTCTTCTTTATAGATGCGCATCTCCGGGGTGACGTTGTCGAACAGGCAGCCACCGAGGAAGAAGCCGTCTTCGTGACCGGCCACGCTCAGACCCCGACCATCGACGACCAACGTCGCGCCCGCCGCGACGCCGTCATCGACATAACCGCTGACCTTGTCTCGCGCCTGACCAGTCACCAGCGGCCCCATATCCAGGCCACAGGAAGTGCCAGCACCGATTTTCAGCGCCTTGATCTGCGGCACCAGTTTGGCCACCAACGCATCCGCCACCTGATCACCGACACACACGGCAACGGAGATCGCCATGCAGCGCTCGCCACAAGAACCGTACGCCGCGCCCATCAATGCGCTGACCGCATTATCCAGATCGGCATCCGGCATCAGCACCGCGTGGTTCTTCGCGCCGCCGAGTGCTTGGACGCGTTTGCCGCGCCTGGTGCCTTCGGCGTAGATGTATTCGGCAATCGGCGTCGAGCCGACAAAACTCAGCGCCTTGATTTCCGGCGCTTCGATCAACGCGTCCACCGCTGTCTTGTCACCGTGAACCACGCTCATCACGCCTTTCGGCAAACCGGCTTCCAGAAGCAGTTGAGCGATCAGCAGCGTCGAACTTGGATCGCGCTCGGACGGTTTCAGAATGAAGCAGTTGCCGCAGACGATCGCCAGTGGATACATCCACAGCGGCACCATGGCGGGGAAGTTGAACGGGGTGATCCCGGCCACGATGCCCAAGGGTTGAAAGTCCGACCAGGCATCAATGTTCGGGCCGACGTTGCGGCTGTATTCACCCTTGAGGATTTCCGGGGCGGCGCAGGCGAACTCGACGTTCTCGATGCCGCGCTTCAGCTCACCGGCCGCGTCTTCCAGGGTCTTGCCGTGTTCTTCGCTGATCAATTGTGAGATGCGCGCTTCGTTCTGCTCCAGCAGTTGCTTGAAGCGGAACATCACCTGCGCACGTTTGGCCGGTGGCGTGTTGCGCCACGCCGGGAACGCAGCCTTGGCGGCATCGATGGCTTTCTGGATGGTGGCCTGGCTGGCCAGTGGCAGTTTGTGAATGGCCTGGCCGGTAGACGGGTTGAACACATCCACTGCGCGACCGTTCTCGGTCACCAGTTCGCCATTGATCAAATGCGGAATAACGCTCATCGAACACTCCTGAATTCTGGTGCGCAGACGCCCGCAAGGAGCGCCTGCCATTTGTGCATCTATATAGAAGGAAAAATCAGTCGAGCTTGCTCAGCACTTCGCCGACCGCGTCGAACAGACGGTCAAGGTCTTGCGGCTTGCTGTTGAAGGTTGGGCCGAACTGTAGGGTGTCGCCGCCGAAGCGCACATAGAACCCGGCCTTCCACAGCGCCATGCCCGCTTCGAATGGACGCACGATGGCGTCACCGTCACGACCGGCAATCTGGATCGCGCCGGCCAGACCGTAGTTACGAATGTCGATGACGTTCTTCGCCCCTTTCAAACCGTGCAGCGCGTTTTCGAAATGCGGTGCGACTTCCGCGACGCTCTGCACCAGGTTTTCCTTTTGCAGCAGATCGAGTGCGGCCAGACCAGCCGCGCAGGCCACCGGGTGCGCCGAGTAGGTGTAGCCGTGGGGGAATTCGACCGCGTATTCCGGGGTCGGCTGATTCATGAACGTCTGGTAGATCTCGGAGCTGGCAATCACTGCGCCCATCGGAATCGCGCCGTTGGTGACTTGCTTGGCGATGCACATCAAGTCCGGGGTCACGCCGAAACTGTCGGCGCCGAACATCGAACCGGTGCGACCGAAGCCGGTGATCACTTCGTCGAACACCAGCAGGATGTTGTGCTGATCGCAGATCTCGCGCAGGCGCTTGAGGTAACCCTGCGGCGGCACCAGTACACCGGCGGAACCGGCCATCGGCTCGACAAAGACTGCGGCGATGTTTGACGAATCGTGCAGTTCGATCAGCTTCAGCAGCTCGTCAGCCAACGCAATACCGCCCTGCTCCGGCATGCCACGGGAGAAGGCATTGCTCGCCAGCAAAGTGTGCGGCAGGTGATCGACATCCATCATCGGCTGGCCGAACAGCTTGCGGTTGCCGTTGACGCCACCGAGGCTGGTGCCGGCGATGTTCACGCCGTGATAGCCACGGGCACGACCGATCATTTTGGTTTTGGTCGACTGGCCCTTCAGGCGCCAGTAGGCGCGGACCATTTTCACCGCGGTGTCGGCGCACTCGGAACCGGAGTCGGTGAAGAACACGTGGTTGAGATTGCCCGGGGTCAGCTCGGTGATTTTCTCCGCCAGTTGAAACGACAGCGGATGGCCGTACTGAAAGCCCGGCGAGTAATCGAGGGTGCCCAACTGTTTGGCCACCGCTTCCTGAATTTCCTTGCGGGTGTGCCCGGCGCCGCAGGTCCACAGACCGGACAGCGAATCGTAGATTTTGCGGCCCTTGTCATCGAACAGCCAACTGCCTTCGGCACCGACGATCAGCCGCGGGTCGCGTTGAAAGTTACGGTTGGCGGTGTACGGCATCCAGTGCGCGTCCAGCTTCAGTTGGCTGGCCAGTGGCGACGGCGCGTTTTCAGGCATGTTCATCGGGCAAAACCTCGCAGGGCATAAGCGGCAGGGAGATAAAAAGCGTTATTGCAGCTACGTTGCCACGGCGATAAAGTCCGTGAAATCCAACTTTTCTAACCTTCAGTTAGAACACTGCTAAACAAAGAGCCTAATAAATGAGCAGCCGCCGTCCCGATCCGCTGGCCCAGGTCAGTGACTTTGATATTCGCCTGCTGAGGATTTTTCGCAGCGTGGTGGAATGCGGTGGCTTCTCGGCAGCGGAAACCGTGCTGGGCATCGGTCGCTCGGCGATCAGCCAGCAGATGAGCGATCTGGAGCAGCGCCTCGGGTTGCGCCTGTGCCAACGCGGTCGCGCCGGTTTTTCGCTGACCGAAGAAGGCCGCGAGGTCTATCAATCGGCGCTGCAACTGCTGAGTGCGCTTGAAAGTTTTCGCACCGAGGTCAACGGCCTGCATCAACACTTGCGTGGCGAGTTGATCATCGGCCTGACCGACAACCTCGTCACCCTGCCCCACATGCGCATCACCCACGCTCTGGCGCAGTTGAAGGAGCGCGGGCCGGATGTGCAGATTCAGATCCGCATGATCGCGCCCAATGAAGTCGAGCAAGGCGTGCTCGATGGCCGTCTGCATGTCGGCGTAGTGCCGCAGGCCAGCGTGCTGTCGGGCCTGGAGTATCAGCCGCTGTATAGCGAGCGATCGCTGCTTTATTGCGCGGTGGGGCACCCGTTGTTTTATGTCGATGACAAACAACTCGATGACCAGCGCCTGAACAGCCAGGACGCCATCGCGCCGACGTTCCGTTTACCGGCGGACATCCAGGCGCATTATCAGGCGCTCAATTGCACCGCCAGCGCTTCGGACCGTGAGGGCATGGCTTTCCTGATCCTGACCGGGCGTTACATCGGTTACCTGCCGGATCACTACGCCAGCCTCTGGGTTCAGCAAGGTCGTCTGCGTGCGCTGAAATCCACTACACGGTTCTATGACCTGAGCCTCGCATCGGTCACGCGCAAGGGGCGTCGCCCTCATTTGGTGCTGGAAAGCTTTCTCGAGAGCCTGGCGGCGACGCGCTGAAAACACCTGCCAGGCCCGCAAGCGCTGGGCCGCACAGACAAAAAATCATAATAACCTGAGCAAGTGGACAGCTTTTTGCAGAGCAGGATCAACCCGATCCCTGAACAAGAAGCCCAGCGCCATGCAGCCAGATTCCGATTCGCCCAGTGAACTGATCTACGGCCTCGACGACCGTCCCAAACCCCTCGCGGCGATCCTTGCCGCACTGCAACACGTGCTCGCCAGCTTCGTCGGCATCATCACCCCGCCGCTGGTGATCGGCTCGGCGCTCGGCCTGACCGCGCACCTGCCGTATCTGATCGGCATGGCGCTGATGGTCTCCGGCGTCGGCACCTTTATCCAGGCGCGGCGGCCGTTCGGCATTGGTGCCGGGATGATTTGCCTGCAGGGCACCAGTTTCGCCTTTCTTGGCGCCGTTCTCTCTGCCGGGTTTCTGGTCAAGCAGCGTGGCGGCAGTCCGGAAGACATTCTGGCGATGATTTTCGGTGTGTGTTTTTTCGGTGCACTGGTGCAAATCGTGCTCAGCCGCTTCATCGGCCAGTTGCGACGGGTCGTCACGCCGCTGGTGACCGGTATCGTCATTACCCTGATCGGCATCAGCCTGATCAAGGTCGGCATCACCGATCTGGGCGGTGGTTTCAATGCGCCGGACTTCGGTGCGCCGGGTAATCTGGCGCTGGGCGTATTCGTGTTGCTGACGATCATTCTGCTCAACCGCTCGAACACGCCGTGGGTGCGCCTGTCGGCAATCATCATCGGTCTGGTGCTGGGCAGTCTGGCCGCGTGGTTCAGCGGAAAACTGCTGCCGCAGCCTTTGCCTGACGTGCCGCTGGTGAGTTTTCCCACGCCGTTCAAGTTCGGTTTCAGCTTTGACTGGACAGCTTTCCTGCCAGTCGCGCTGATTTATCTGATCAGCACCATCGAAACCGTCGGCGACCTCACCGCCAATTGCATGCTCGCTCGCCAGCCCATCAGCGGTCCTTCCTATATAAGCCGTTTGCGCGGCGGCGTATTGGGTGATGGCGTGAGCTGCATGATCGCCGCGACGTTCAGCGCATTCCCCAACACCACCTTCGCGCAGAACAACGGCGTGATCCAGTTGACCGGAGTCGCCAGCCGTTACGTCGGCCTGTACATCGGCGCGATTTTGTTCTGCCTCGGCCTGTTCCCGATGATCGGCGCGGTGCTGCAGCAGATCCCGAAACCGGTGCTGGGTGGCGCGACGCTGGTGATGTTCGGCGCCGTTGCAGCGGCCGGGGTGCGCATCCTTGCGCAGTCGCCGCTGGACCGGCGCAGCATGTTGATCATTGCCACTTCGTTCGGTGTCGGCCTGGGCATCGCTGCGCAACCGAACCTGCTGCACCTGTTGCCGAAGCTGGTGCAGAACCTGTTCGACTCGGCGATTACCAGCGGCGGTTTGACCGCCATCGTCCTGTGCCTGCTGCTGCCGGAAAGCCAAACCGCGGCCACTGAAGTGCCGGCCACGCTGAACAAGATCGAACAGGCGTAACGGTTTTATCGCGCAAGGACTTGTCGGATGCCTGTGGGTGCGCTATCAACGCAACTGGTTGCACCCACAGACAAATCCGGAAGTGCCTATGACCTTTGAAGTCCCCGCTCACGGCGGCAAGCCCGCCAGCCGCATTCGTCAGAAGAACGAAGAGACCATTCTCAAAGCCGCCGAAGACGAGTTCGCCCGTCACGGGTTCAAAGGCACCAGCATGAACACCATCGCGCAGAATGCCGGGTTGCCGAAAGCCAACCTGCATTACTACTTCACCAACAAACTCGGTTTGTACGTGGCGGTGCTGAGCAACATCATCGAGTTGTGGGACAGCACCTTTAACACCCTGACCGCCGAGGACGATCCGGCTGAGGCGCTGACCCGCTATATCCGCGCCAAAATGGAGTTCTCACGCCGCCAGCCACAGGCCTCGCGAATATTCGCGATGGAAGTGATCAGCGGCGGCGAATGCCTGACCGAGTATTTCAATCAGGACTATCGCGCCTGGTTCCAGGGCCGCGCCGCCGTGTTCCAGGCCTGGATCGATGCGGGCAAAATGGACCCGGTCGATCCGGTGCACCTGATCTTCCTGCTGTGGGGTAGCACCCAGCATTACGCCGACTTCGCCACACAGATTTGCCGGGTCAGCGGGCGCAGCAAGTTGACCAAACAGGACATGGAAGACGCCGGCAACAACCTGATCCGCATTATCCTCAAGGGCTGCGGCCTCACTCTTTCTGTATAAGACGTTTTATGCCTTTTACCCTCAGCGGTTTTTGCGAGTACCGCGAAGAGATTCGCAAAAGCCGCTTCATCACCCTCGCCGCGCCGATCGACAGCCCAAACGATGCGCAGGCGTTTTTCGAGCAGCACAGCGATCTGAATGCCACGCACAATTGCTGGGCGTGGAAATTCGGCGCGCAATACCGCAGCAGCGATGACGGCGAGCCCGGCGGCACCGCGGGGCGGCCGATTCTGGCGGCGATCGAGGCACAGGATTGCGATCAGGTCGCGGTGTTGGTGATCCGTTGGTACGGTGGCATTCAACTGGGCACGGGAGGTTTGGCGCGGGCATACGGCGGTGGTGCGAACAAATGCCTGCAAGCGGCGGACAAGATCGAACTGATCAGTCGTGTGCCGCTGAGCTGTGCCTGTGGATTTTCCGAACTGGCCCTGGTCAAGCTGCGCGTGGCGGACCTTGGCGGCCTGGTGCTGGAAGAAAATTTCACCGCCAACGGCGTCGAATTGCGGCTGGCACTGGGGGCGGCCCACATCGATTTGCTGCAAAGCCAATTGGCCGATCTGAGTCGCGGACGGATTTTGCTACAGCGCTAGAACGCTGCGAGCTTTTAGGGCGCAGCCGTTTCCCCTTATTCCGCCAAGTTGCCCACATGCGCTGTGCACCCGACTGTGGATAACCTGAGTACATTCGCCTGCAACCCTTCTGTCACGCGGCTTTGCGCAGTTTGTTCACTTTTCGTTCAATTTCTCCGACGAAACGGAAATTCCAAGTCCAAACAATCAGTTAGCGATGTTTAGCACCATTAGAACAAAGCACCGCAGTGCTTATGCCGAGCTTTCTGGCTTGCGCACAATAACTGTGGAACAACCTGTGGATAACCCGTTCATGACCGGCGCTGTCGCAGGTTCTGCCTGCTTCGCAACGGTTTGCTCGTTTTTTGATCAGTTATCCATGAGCAAAACTGGAGCCCGATCAATACCTTTGCGCCGAATTGGTGCTGTGTTTGCGTACTTTTATTAATCCGAAGCTCTACATCAGGCGCCGCCGAACGCGGCCCGCGAGCGTTCCTGACTCAATGGCCAGGAAATTGCTTTATCCACAGGCACAACTCCAAGCAGTCGAGCCTGTCATGCCAATCGCTCCGCCCGTCCCGCGCCTGCAACTGCGCCATATCAGCAAACGCTACCCCGGTTGTCTGGCCAATGACGCCATCGACCTGAGCATTGCACCCGGGGAAATCCATGCCTTGCTCGGCGAAAACGGCGCCGGCAAAAGCACCTTGATGAAGATCATCTACGGCGTCACCCAAGCCGATGCGGGCGACATGCTCTGGCAAGGTCAGTCGGTGAAAATCCGTAACCCGGCGCAGGCGCGGCAGTTGGGAATCGGCATGGTGTTCCAGCATTTCTCGCTGTTCGAAACGCTTAGCGTGGCGCAGAACATTGCACTGGCAATGGGCGCGGCGGCTGGCACGCCGCAACAACTGGCACCGAAGATTGCCGAAGTGTCGCGCCGTTATGGCATGGCGCTGGAGCCGGAACGACTTGTCCACAGCCTGTCGATCGGCGAGCGTCAGCGCGTCGAGATCGTGCGTTGCCTGATGCAGGACATTCGTCTGCTGATCCTCGATGAACCCACCTCGGTGCTGACGCCGCAGGAGGCCGACGAACTGTTCGTCACCCTGCGCCGCCTCGCCGCCGAGGGCTGCAGCATTCTGTTTATCAGCCACAAGCTCGGTGAGGTTCGCGCCCTGTGCCACAGCGCTACGGTATTGCGCGGCGGGCGTGTCGCCGGGCATTGCCGACCGGCCGAATGCTCGGATCAGCAACTGGCGCAATTGATGGTCGGCGAAGCAGCGGCGTTGATCGGTGAATACCCCAAGGTCAGCGGCGGCGCGGCGTTCTTGCAGGTGAACGGCTTGAGCTGGCACAACCCGGACCCATTCGGCTGCTCGTTGCGCGATATCGACTTGCAGGTACGCAGCGGAGAAATCGTCGGCATCGCCGGGGTGGCCGGCAATGGTCAGGATGAATTGCTGGCGCTGCTCAGTGGCGAACGGCGCTTGCCTCGAACAGACGCCGCCACCATTCGATTCGGCGCGCAAAACGTTGCCGATCTACGCCCGGATGCGCGGCGCAAACTCGGTCTGGCGTTCGTCCCGGCCGAACGTCTTGGCCACGGCGCAGTGCCGGAATTGAGCCTGGCCGATAACGCTTTATTGACCGCTTTTCAGCAGGGATTGGTCAGCCGCGGCATGATCAAGCGCAGCAAACTTGAAACCTTTGCTGAGCAAATCATCCAGCGCTTCGGCGTGAAAACCCCAGACACGCAGACCGCCGCGCGCAGCCTGTCTGGCGGCAATCTGCAGAAATTCATTCTCGGCCGGGAAATTCTCCAGCAACCGAACCTGTTGATCGCCGCACATCCGACCTGGGGCGTCGACGTTGGCGCTGCGGCGACCATCCACCGAGCATTGATTGCGCTGCGCGATGCCGGCGCGGCGATTCTCGTGATCTCCGAAGACCTCGACGAGCTGTTCCAGATCAGCGACCGCCTCGGCGCGTTGTGCGGCGGGCGTCTGTCGCCGCTCCAGGACACTGGCGAAACGCAGCTCAGCGACGTCGGCGGCTGGATGGCCGGGCAGTTCGCGCACTCACCTTCATCAGCCACGGTTTAACGGAGCTTTCCTGACATGCTGCTTTCCCTCGAACCGCGTGGCCAGCAATCGCGCCTGATGCTCTGGTGCTCGCCGTTACTGGCCGCCGTGCTGACCCTGGCGTGCGGCTCGCTGCTGTTCATCGCCCTCGGCCACGACCCGCTGCAAACCTTGCACACGCTGCTGATCGTGCCGGTCAGCGATCTGTACGGCGTCTCTGAATTGCTGGTCAAGGCGCTGCCGATTCTGCTCTGCGCACTCGGTCTGGCGGTGGCCTATCAGGCGCGAATCTGGAACATCGGCGCCGAAGGTCAATTGCTCCTCGGCGCCCTCACCGGCAGCGCCGTGGCGGTGCACATCATCGACTGGCAAAGCCGTTGGGCGCTGGTGCTGATTCTGCTCGTCGGCATGCTCGCCGGCGCCGCTTGGGCCGGGCTGACGGCGTGGTTGCGCACGCGCTTCAACGCCAATGAAATTCTCACCAGCATCATGCTCAACTACATCGCACTGAACCTGCTGCTGTTCTGCGTGCACGGGCCGCTGAAGGACCCGGCCGGGTTCAACTTTCCCGAGTCGGCGATGTTCGGCGACGCCAGCCGGTTGCCACTGTTGCTCGAAGATGGCCGCGTGCATGCCGGGGTGTATTTCGCCCTGCTCGCGTTGGTGGCGGTGTGGGTGCTGTTGCAGAAAAGCTTTATCGGTTTCCAGATCAAAGTGCTCGGTCTGGACAAGCGTGCGGCAGGATTCGTGGGTTTTCGCGAGAAACGTTTGATCTGGCTGGCGCTGCTGATCAGCGGCGGCCTGGCGGGGCTTGCCGGAGTCAGCGAAGTCACCGGGCCGATTGGCCAATTGGTCCCGCAGGTCTCGCCGGGGTATGGCTATGCGGCGATCACCGTGGCGTTTCTCGGCCGGCTCAATCCAATCGGCATCGTGTTTTCCAGTCTGTTGATGGCGCTGCTGTACCTCGGCGGCGAGAGCGCACAGATGACCCTCAATTTGCCGCAGGCGATCACTCAGTTGTTTCAGGGAATGATGCTGTTTTTCCTGCTCGCCTGTGACGTGTTGATCCTCTATCGGCCGCGCCTGAATCGGCGCTGGACCCGACGCACGTCGACCACCGCCGTAACTGCCGGAGCGCTGTGATGGACATCGATCTGTTGAGCAATATTTTTTACGCCATGGTGCGCTGCGGCACGCCGCTGTTGCTGGTGGCGCTGGGTGAACTGATCTGCGAAAAGAGCGGCGTGCTCAACCTGGGTCAGGAAGGGATGATGCTGTTTGGTGCGGTGATCGGCTTTATCGTCGCGCTCAGCAGCGGCAACCTGTGGCTGGGCGTGCTGCTGGCGATGCTCGCGGGGATGCTGCTCTCGTCGCTGTTTGCCCTGGTCGCCTTGGTGTTCAACGCCAATCAGGTCGCGACCGGGTTGGCGCTGACGATTTTTGGTGTCGGGCTATCGACCTTTGTCGGCGCGGCCTGGGTGGGCAAACCGCTGGCCGGGTTTGAGCCGTTGGCGATTCCGTACCTGAGTGACATTCCGCTGCTCGGGCGCATGCTGTTCGCCCAGGATCTGCTGGTGTACCTGTCGTTCGCGCTGTTTGCGCTGGTGGCGTGGGTGATCATCAAGAGCCGTGTCGGGCTGATCATTCAAGCGGTCGGCGAAAACCCCGATGCGGCCAGCGCGATGGGTTTGCCGGTGCTGACTGTGCGTACCCTGGCGGTGCTGTTTGGCGGGGCGATGGCCGGACTGGCCGGGGCCTATCTGTCGCTGGCGTACACGCCGATGTGGGCGGAAAACATGACCGCCGGGCGCGGCTGGATTGCCCTGGCGCTGGTGGTGTTTGCCAGTTGGCGGGTGTGGCGGTTGTTGCTCGGCGCGTATCTGTTCGGCCTCGCCAGCATCCTGCATCTGGTGGCGCAGGGCTTGGGGCTGGCGATTCCTTCAAGCCTGCTGGCGATGCTGCCGTATGTGGCGACGATTATCGTGTTGGTGCTGTTGTCGCGGGATGCGTTGCGTACGCGGTTGTATGCGCCGGTGTCGTTGGGGCAGCCGTGGCAGGCAGGGCATTGATGTTGTCAGAGCGGGCCTGCTCGCGAAAGCGTCCGCATAGGGGAAGCCAGCACGACAAGGGCTGGGGTATGCTCCGGTCGCTGCCTCTTTTGCGCCGGGCGCTGCAACTTCGGCTCGGGCAGGCCTGTCCATTGAATCCTGAACGCTGACAATCAAGGAACCCATCATGTCTCAGGCAAAAAACGCACTGATCATCGGTGCCTCTCGGGGTTTGGGCCTCGGGCTGGTGAAAACCCTGCTGGCCGATGGCTGGCAAGTCACCGCCACTGTGCGCAATCCGCAGAACGCCGAGGCGCTGCAAGCGCTGGGCAGCGTGCGGATCGAGAAGCTCGACATGGATGATCAGCAAGCGGTGATCGCCCTCAGTCAGCAATTGAAGGGCGAAACGTTCGACCTGCTGTTCGTCAATGCCGGGGTCAAGGGCCCGGATGTACAGACCCCGGGCGGCGCGACCCTGGCCGAAGTCGGCAAGCTGTTTTTCACCAACGCAGTGGCGCCAATCAATCTGGCCCAGCGCTTTGCCGGGCAGATCCGCGACGGCAGCGGCGTGCTGGCGTTCATGAGTTCCGGACTCGGCAGCGTGACGGTGCCCGATGCACCGGAGCTGGCGTTGTACAAGGCGAGCAAAGCTGCGCTGAACTCGATGACCAACACCTTCGTCACGCAACTGGGCGAGCAGAAACTGACCGTGCTGTCGCTGCATCCGGGCTGGGTGAAAACCGACATGGGCGGCGACGGCGCTGACCTCGACGTGGAAACCAGCACCCGTGGGCTGATTGATCAGGTCAACGCGTTCAGCGGCAAGGGCGGGCATCATTTCGTCAATTACAAGGGTGAAACGATTCCCTGGTAAGCCCTGATAATCCCTGTAGGAGTGAGCCTGCTCGCGATTGCGCAATGTCAGTTGGAGCATTGATGTCTGACACATCGCAATCGCGAGCAGGCTCACTCCTGCAAGGGATCGGGTTGTCTGGTCGGGTCGGGCTTGCCCGGCGCGGCGATTTGTTTGAAACTGCGCTCCTCGCCGTCGCGGCGAACCTGGATCAGCAGACAGGGCAACACTGAGCTGGCAACCCTGAACCCAACTTTCAGAGGAGCCGGCGACCATGCCTGCGACCCGTATCTGGTTAAAAAACCCCCTCGCCATTTTCACGGCCAACGCGCTCGATGCCCGTGGCGGTCTGGTCTTGCAAGACGGTGTGATCGTCGAAGTGCTTGCTGCCGGCCAGCAACCCTCGGCGCCGTGCAGCGAAGTGTTCGATGCCCGCGAGCATGTGATCCTGCCGGGGCTGATCAACACCCACCACCACTTCTATCAAACCCTGACCCGCGCCTGGGCGCCGGTGGTCAATCAGCCGTTGTTCCCGTGGTTGAAAACCCTCTACCCGGTATGGGCACGTCTGACTCCGGAAAAACTCGCCCTCGCGACCAAAGTGGCATTGGCCGAGCTGCTGCTGTCGGGCTGCACCACCGCCGCTGACCATCATTATCTGTTCCCGGACGGCCTGGAAAACGCCATCGACGTGCAAGTCGAAACCGTGCGCGAACTGGGCATGCGCGCCATGCTCACCCGCGGTTCGATGAGCCTTGGCGAGAAGGACGGCGGTCTGCCTCCGCAGCAGACCGTGCAGGAAGGCCAGGTGATTCTCGATGACAGTCAGCGCCTGATTCACGAGTACCACGAACGCGGCGACGGCGCGCAGATCCAGATCGCCCTCGCACCGTGTTCGCCATTCTCGGTAACGCCGGAAATCATGTCGGCCAGCGCCGAACTGGCGAACACGCTCGACGTGCGCCTGCACACGCACCTGGCCGAAACCCTCGACGAAGAAGATTTCTGCCTGCAGCGTTTCGGCCTGCGCACCGTCGATTATCTGGACAGCGTCGGCTGGCTCGGCCCGCGCACCTGGCTGGCCCACGGCATCCACTTCAACCCGGACGAAATCGCTCGTCTTGGTCAGGCCGGCACTGGCATCTGCCACTGCCCGAGTTCGAACATGCGCCTGGCGTCGGGCATCTGCCCAAGTATCGACCTGACCGACGCCGGCGCGTTGTTCGGGCTGGGCGTTGACGGTTCGGCGTCCAACGACGCCTCGAACATGATCCTCGAAGCGCGTCAGGCGCTGTACATCCAGCGCCTGCGTTATGGCGCCGAAAAGATCACCCCGGAGCGCGTGCTGGGCTGGGCGACCAAGGGCTCGGCGAGTTTGCTGGGCCGCAGCGATATCGGTGAACTGGCGGTCGGCAAGCAGGCGGATCTGGCGTTGTTCAAGCTCGACGAGTTGCGCTTCTCCGGCAGTCACGACCCGATTTCGGCGCTGCTGCTGTGCGGCGCGGACCGTGCCGATCGGGTGATGATTGGTGGCAAGTGGCGTGTGGTGGATGGTCAGGTTGAAGGGCTGGATCTCAAAGGCCTGATCGCCGATCACAGCCAGGCGGCGCGGCAGCTGATCGCCGGGACCTGATTCAACACTGATCAAACCTGTGGGAGCCAGCCTGCTGGCGATTACGGTGGGTCAGCAACAGAAATGTTGACTGATGCACCGTTATCGCCAGCAGGCTGGCTCCCACATTTGTTTGTGGTGTTTCAGAGGCCGAGCAGGGACAGCATGATGAACGTCGCAAACAGCACAAAGTGGGTCATGCCTTCGATGGCATTGGTCTCGCCGTCGTTGAGGTTGATTGCGCTAACGATCAGGGTGATGAAGATCATCACCGTCTGCACCGGGGTCATCGCCATCTGAAACGGCTGGCCGGTGTACAGCGCCATGGCCTCCATCACCGGCACAGTCAGGATCACCGTCGACAGTGACGCCCCCATCGCAATATTGACCACTGACTGCATGCGGTTTGCCAGTGCCGCGCGCAATGCCGTGAGAATTTCCGGCGCTGCGGAAATCGCCGCCACCAGAATCGCCGTGATCACCGGCGGCGCCCCGGTGCCTTCCAGGCCGAGATCAAGGGTCTTGGACATGATCTCGGCGAGCGCACCGATCACCACCACACCGCCGACCAGAATGCCGATCGACAGGCCCAGGCTCAGCGGTTTCGGTTCTTGCTCGATCGGTTCTTTCTTGCGTCGCTTGTCCGGGTAGCTGTAGCTGAAAAAATAGCTGTGCGGCCCGACCTGCATGCGCAGGAACAAGGCGTAAAGCACCACCATCGCGCCAATGGTGAACGCCGAATAGAGCTTCCAGTTCGCTTCGGGAATGAACTCCGGCACCACCATCGACACGCCCATGGCGGTGAGGATCATCACGCTGTAACTGCGCGCCGAATCGTCGTTGTAGGACTGCTCGCCGTGCTTGATCCCGCCCATCAGCGCGGCGAGGCCGAGGATGCCGTTGATGTCCAGCATCACCGCCGAATAGATGGTGTCCCGCACCAGCGTGGGCGAAGCTTCGTTGCTCATCATGATCGCCAAGATCACCACCTCCACCAGCACGGCGGCGAGGGTCAGGATCATCGTGCCGTAAGGGTCGCCGACTTTTTCCGCGAGCAGTTCGGCGTGGTGGGCGACGCGCATCGAAGCGGCGACGATGAAGCCGATCAGCACCAGCCCGCCGACCAGCGCGACGATCTGGCCGCTGTGCAGCAACCAGTGTTCCAGCGGATAAGCGATGCACGCGGCAATGATTGCCAGCAGCAGAAAGCTTTCTAGTTTGAGGATCGAGAACATGGTGGGCCTTTTGCCGAAAGGAGCTGATGAAGCTACTGACTGCCGGGCGGCGCTAACGTTTCGTTACATCTTCGCGCACCAAGCCATGGCGGTGCTTCGGCGGGTGCACCTTTATCGGCCCTGATGGCCCTATCGCGAGCAGGCGAAGGCCTACATTTGAAATGCATTCCCCTGTAGGCCTTCGCCTGCTCGCGATAGCCATCACACAGTTCCGGATTGTTTGTTGTCCTGTTGGTCAGCAATTTGCATTGGCCCTGGGCACACACAACAAAACGGAGCTCCACTTCATGCAAATACGTCCGCTGCACAAACTGCTGTGCGCCGCCATCGGTCTGGGCATCAGCCTGAGCGCCAGCGCTGCCGATCCGCTGAAAGTCGGTTTCGTTTACATCGGCCCGATCGGTGACCACGGCTGGACGTATCAGCATGAACAGGGGCGCAAGGCGCTGGCGGAAAAGTTCGGCAGCCAGATCACCACCAACTATGTGGAGAACGTCGCCGAAGGCGCCGATGCCGAACGGGTGATCCGCAACATGGCCAAGGACAAGTACGACCTGATATTCACCACCTCCTTCGGCTACATGAACCCCACCGTGAAAGTCGCCAAGCAGTTTCCCAAGGTGACCTTCGAACACGCCACCGGCTACAAGCAGGACAAGAACCTTGGCACCTATCTGGCGCGCACTTATGAGGGGCGTTACGTCGGCGGCTTCCTTGCGGCGAAGATGACCAAGAGCAAAAAGATCGGCTACGTCGCCTCGTTCCCGATCCCGGAAGTGATCCGCGACATCAACGCCATTCAACTGGCCCTGAACAAATACAACCCCGGCACCGAGATCAAAGTGGTCTGGGTCAACTCGTGGTTCGATCCGGGCAAGGAAGCCGATGCAGCCAACGCGCTGATCGATCAGGGCGTCGACGTGGTGTTCCAGCACACCGACAGCCCAGCGCCGATTCAGGCCGCGGAACGTCGTGGCGTGTACGCGGTGGGTTACGCCTCGGACATGGCGCACTTCGGCCCGAAAGCGGTGCTGACCTCGATCGTCAACGACTGGGCGCCGCACTACATCCAGGCGACGCAAAGCGTGATCGATCACACCTGGAAACCGCAGGATTACTGGGGCGGACTGAAGGAAGGCACGGTTGAACTGCCGATCAGCGACCTGGTGCCGGCACCGGTAAAAGCCGAGGCCGAGCAGATCATCGCTGACATCAAAAGCGGTGCGCTGCAGCCGTTCACCGGGCCGATCAAGGATCAGGCCGGCGTGGAGAAAATCCCGGCGGGTGTGAGTGCAACGAATGCCGAACTGGCGTCGATGGACTACTACGTGGAAGGCATGAAGGCCGAAATGCCGAAGTAATCTCGGCCCCACCACCATTCCCCTGTAGGAGTGAGCCTGCTCGCGATAGCGGTGTGTCAGTCTAGGTATCCGCTCATGACACACCGCTATCGCGAGCAGGCTCACTCCTACATCTGATCTTCAGCGTGTTCAAGGATTGCGTATGAATCAGCTTCCGATCATCGACATCAGCCCGCTCTACGCCGACAACGAAAACGCCTGGCCCGCCGTCGCCGCGCAAATCGATCAGGCCTGCCGCGAGTGGGGCTTCTTCTACATCAAGGGTCACCCGATTTCCGCGCAGCGCATCAGTGCCCTGCTCGATCATGCGCAACGCTTTTTCGCCCGGCCCGCGGCGGAAAAACTCCAGATCGACATTACCCAGACTCGCCATCACCGCGGCTACGGCGCCATCGCCACCGAACAGCTCGATCCGGACAAACCCAGCGATCTGAAAGAAACCTTCGACATGGGCCTGCACCTGCCCGCTGATCATCCCGAGGTACTCGCCGAAAAACCGTTGCGCGGGCCTAACCGCCATCCGGCGCAGGCAGGCTGGGTTGAATTGATGGAGCAGCATTACTCAGACATGCAGGCGCTGGCGCAGACGCTGTTGCGGGCGATGACCGTGGCGCTGGGAATCGAGCGCGATTTCTTCGACAGCCGCTTCGTTGACCCGGTCAGCGTGCTGCGCATGATTCACTATCCGCCGCGCCACACCGCCAGTTCCGCCGAGCAGCAAGGTGCCGGCGCGCACACCGATTACGGCTGCATCACCCTGCTCTATCAGGACAGCGCCGGCGGCTTGCAGGTCAAGAATGTAAGGGGCGAATGGATCGACGCGCCGCCGATTGGCGGTACCTTTGTGGTCAACCTTGGCGACATGATGGCGCGCTGGAGCAACGACCGTTATCGCTCGACACCGCACCGGGTGATCAGTCCGCTCGGGGTCGACCGCTATTCGATGCCGTTCTTTGCCGAGCCACATCCGGACACCCGCATCGAATGCCTGCCCGGTTGCCAGGACACACAGCACCCGGCGAAATATCCGACCACCACCTGCGCCGAATTCCTGCTGTCGCGCTTTGCCGATACTTACGCTTACCGGCGTGAGCAAGAGGCGGTGTGATGGATCGCTTGGTCAGGTTTTGCCAATTGTTTCGGCGAGCATCTGTAGAATGCCGTCATTGCACCTGATGAGAAAAGACTATGTACGACTGGCTCAACGCCTTGCCGAAGGCTGAACTGCACCTGCATCTGGAAGGCTCGCTGGAGCCCGAGCTGCTGTTCGCCCTGGCCGAGCGCAACAAGATCGCCCTGCCGTGGAACGACGTGGAAACCCTGCGCAAGGCTTACGCCTTCAACAACCTGCAGGAATTTCTCGACCTGTATTACCAGGGCGCCGACGTGCTGCGCACCTCGCAGGACTTCTACGATCTGACCTGGGCCTACCTGCTGCGCTGCAAAGAACAGAACGTGATTCACACCGAACCGTTCTTCGACCCGCAGACCCATACCGACCGTGGCATTCCCTTCGAAGTGGTGCTCAACGGCATCGCGGCGGCGCTGAAGGATGGCGAGACGCAACTGGGCATTACCAGCGGTTTGATCCTGAGCTTCCTGCGCCATCTGAGCGAAGCAGAAGCCGAGAAAACCCTCGATCAGGCGCTGCCGTTCCGCGATGCGTTCGTTGCGGTCGGCCTGGACAGTTCCGAGATGGGCCACCCGCCGAGCAAATTCCAGCGCGTGTTTGATCGCGCCCGCCACGAAGGCTTCCTGACCGTCGCCCATGCGGGTGAAGAAGGCCCACCGGAGTACATCTGGGAAGCCATCGACCTGCTGAAAATCCAGCGCATCGACCACGGCGTGCGCGCCATCGAAGACGAGCGCCTGATGCAGCGGATCATCGACGAGCAGATTCCGCTGACCGTCTGCCCGCTGTCGAACACCAAGCTCTGCGTGTTCGATCACATGTCGCAGCACAACATCCTCGACATGCTCGAGCGCGGCGTGAAGGTCACGGTGAACTCGGATGACCCGGCGTACTTCGGTGGTTATGTGACCGAGAACTTCCATGCGTTGCATGAACACCTCGGCATGACCCGGGATCAGGCCAAGCGCCTAGCGCAGAACAGCCTGGATGCGCGCCTGGTAAAACCCTAAGCCTCACCGCAAATCCCTTGTAGGAGTGAGCCTGCTCGCGATGGCGGTGTGTCAGTTGGATTATTTTTATCTGACACTCCGCTATCGCGAGCAGGCTCACTCCTACAGTTGGATCTGTGTTTAGCCTGGGATTTGGGTTTCAGTCAGCTCCTCAAGGGTTTTGCCCCGCGTCTCCATTCCGAACAGCCACACCACCCCCGCCGCGATTGCAAAGCATGCCGCGCCCAGCGCAAACACCCCGCCCTGCCCGGTAATCGGGAATACCAGCCCGGTGACCAGAGGTCCGAGCAGCGAGCCGACCCGGCCAATCGCCGAGGCAAAGCCTGAACCGGTGGCGCGTGCCGACGTCGGGTACAACTCGGGCGTGTAGGTGTAGAGCACCGCCCACATGCCGAACAGAAAGAACTGCATCAGCAACCCGGTACTGATCAGCAGCGCGACGTTGCCGCCGAACACCGCACTCTGCCCGTACAGAAACGCCATCACGCCCCCGCCAAGCAGCGTTACGATGCACACCGGTTTGCGCCCCCAGCGCTCCACCAGCCAGGCGGCCATGAGAAAGCCCGGAATCCCGCCCAGCGAAATCAGCACCGTGTAATACACCGACTGCGTCACGGCAAACCCCGACTGTTGCAGCAACGCGCTGAGCCACGAGGTCAGCCCGTAAAAGCCGAGCAAGGCGAAAAACCACAGGCTCCAGATCATCGTCGTGCGCTGGCGATACTGCGGCGACCAGATCTGCTTCAGCGCAGCGAAGAAATTGCCCGGTGGCGTCACGGTGCGCGGCAAGCGCAGCGGTTCAGGTAGTGCCGCACCGCCAAGCGAAGCACGCACCCGCGCTTCAATACCGTTCAACACCTTGTCCGCGTCGGCGTCGCGCCCGGCCTGTTCCAGCCAGCGTGGCGACTCGGGAATGAAAAAGCGGATCGCCAAAACAAACACCGCTGGCACCGCCAGCACCAGAAAGATGTCGCGCCAGCCAATCACCGGCAGCAGAAAGTAAGACAACACGCCGGCCGCGACGAAACCGAGCGGCCAGAAACCATCCATCAAGGCGATATAGCGCCCGCGACGTTGCGCCGGAATCAGCTCCGACAGCATCGACTGGGCAATCGGGAATTCCATGCCCATGCCGATCCCCAACAGGATGCGGAACAGGGTCAGTGTCTCGACCGTTTGCGCCGTCGAACACAGATAACTGGCCACGCCCCAGAGCACGATGCTCCACTGAAATACCGGCTTGCGTCCGAAGCGATCGGCGAGCATCCCCGACAGCGAGGCGCCCAGCACCATGCCGAAAAAACTCGAACTGGCGAGCAGTCCGGCCTGTGCGCTGCTCAGGCCGAACTCGGCTTTGATCGAGCCGAGCAGGAACGTCATCATCGCCAGGTCCATGGAGTCGAAGAAAAACGCCAGGGCGATGATGATGAAAATGATCCGGTGATAACCGCTGATCGGCAGGCGTTCCAGACGTTCTGCCGCGCTGTAGCGCTGTGTTTGCATGCTGCTTCCCCCCTCCGAAATATCCCCGGAACGAGTGTGCGCGATAGCGATTCGGCGTTGCTGCTGGATGCGACCTGTTCGCAGCCATCAACGACGCGAGATACGCAGGTGCAATTCGGGCAGCCTGCGTACACCGCTCTGCTACGCCAGTTCCAGCTCGGTGTCTTTGGCGAAACGGTGCAATTCGCGTTGCCCGGTGGCCGTCAGTTGCAAGGCTCGGGAGTCGTTGGGCAACGTCAGCCAGCCGGACTGCATGAACAACTGCAGCAATGCCGCGCCGAGTGAACCGCCCATGTGCGGACGCCGCTCACTCCAGTCCGGGCAGGCACAAGCCACTTGCACGTTGCGATGGGCCAACGCCTGAATGAACACGCCACGGTCGGCCAGCAACCTGGCGCCCTTTTGGGTCACCGCGACGCGATGCTCCAACTGCTCGACCCAGCCGGCATCGAGCAGGCGCTGGTACAGATCGGCGGCCAGCGTACCGCCCAGGT
Organism: Pseudomonas sp. 15C; assembly: GCF_055484735.1. Taxonomy (NCBI): domain Bacteria; kingdom Pseudomonadati; phylum Pseudomonadota; class Gammaproteobacteria; order Pseudomonadales; family Pseudomonadaceae; genus Pseudomonas; species Pseudomonas sp. 15C. The sequence continues at coordinate 20,428 of NZ_JBUDGD010000049.1, forward strand.
GATCGTCACAAAACCGTGCGCGCAACAGCGACGACGGTGCGGTCTGCGGTTTGGCCAGCGGCGTGCTGCGCTTGAACACCTCGGGAACCTCGCGCGGCGCACTGGCGATGGTGGCGCTGGCGAGAGCTTCTATCGCCGCGCCGACCTCGGGCGCCGCGAGGCGGAAAAACCGCTTGCGACCACGGACTTCGACCCTCAACAGACCACCGGTGGCCAGGCGCGTCAGGTGCGCACTGGCCGAGGACGGCGATAGCCCCGCCTGTAGCGCAAGCTCCTCGGTCTGCCGCGCCGCGCCATCCATCAACGCCCACATCATCGCGCTGCGCTTGGGGTCGGCCAGCAACGTGGCGATCTGGCTGATGCAAGGTGCATGTTCCATGTGTTCACTCCCTGTTGAATCGTATCGTCTACTGCTCGGAGACATCTTGGCCGGTAATCAGTCGTCGGCCAAGACGCGAAAATCGCCATGAACCGGGGCGAGGCAAGCCACTGACGCAGCCTGCCCCGGCACAGCACCCGCAGCAGATGCGCGACCGTCACGCCAGTACGGGCGACGGGGTGCGAAGGTCTCCGGGCCGGGGTGGCGGTGCTGGCATGAGGCGGGCGCTAGTATAAGCGGGTTAGGCGCCGCGTCCTGCGCTCGGGCCTGCACAGTTGGTGATTGTTGCTGAGAGAAATTTCTCTATTTACCTGCGACTAATGATCAACTTTTGAAAAAACGCGAAATTGACTACTCAATTCAGCGCAACGACTGGCGAGCATGTCGCGCAGAAGGTTCACCGGCTTACTCAATTGTGCGCGATGAGCGCACAACAGATTCAGCGGTGCGCGCTCACAGAGCAGTTCCGGCAGCAGCACCTTGAGGCGCCCGGCGAGTACATCGGTGCCAACGTCGAGCCAGGATTTATAGGCGATCCCGGCACCCGCCAGTGCCCATAAGCGTACGACGTCGGCGTCGTCACTGAAACGGTCGCCGCTGACCGTCAGGCCGACTTCGCGCTTGCCGTCATGGAAACTCCAATGGTCATGGACGCGGCTGCCGAGCATGTACAGCAGGCAGTTGTGCTGAGCCAGTTGTTCGAGCTGGCGCGGCTCGCCATGCCGGGCGAGGTATGCGGGGGATGCACAAAGCACACGCCGGTTGTGCGCAGCAATGGGCAGCGCGACCAGGCTGGAATCCTCCGGCTCGCCGTACCGCAAGGCGATGTCCACGGGCTGGCGGAACAGATCCGCGATGCGGTCGCCGAGCAGCAAGCGCACGGTCAACCGCGGGTGCTCGCGCTGGAACTCGTCGAGCCAAGGCAGCAGCAGGTTGCGGCCGAAATCCGACGGCGCGGACAGCTGCAAAATCCCGCTGACCTGATCCTGGCCACTGGCAAGCAGGCGCCGACCTTCATCGAGATTGCTCAGCGCCGCGCGTGCGTATTCAAGAAATCCCTCGCCCTCGGCGGTCAGGCGCAGACTGCGGGTCGAGCGCGCGAGCAAACGCGCACCCAATTGCTGCTCGATGCGCTTCAACGCCGCACTTGCCACCGCGGCAGACATGTCCATCACCCGCGCCGCTGCGGACAGGCTGCCCAGATCAGCCGCGCGAACAAACAACTGCAGGTCATCGAAACGCAGCATCCTCAGCCTCGATTATCAAAATAAAATTGAAAGAGACTGCTGTTTTAGCCGGTTTTATCGCCAACAGAAATAGCGAATCATCTCTCCATCGATTTTCTCGCCGCGCAAATGGAGCCCAACATGTCCCAGCCCTTCACGGCCATCGCCACCCTGACCGCCAAACCCGGCCAGCAGGACGCCCTCGAACAAGCCCTGCGCACGCTGGTTGCACCGAGCCGCGCCGAGGCCGGTTGCGGCCAGTACGACCTGCACCGCGACCTCGCCGACCCTCAGGTTTTTTACGTGATCGAGCAGTGGGCCAGTGAAGAGATGCTACAGGCGCACAACGCCAGTGCGCACTTCCAGCAGTTTCAGCGCAGTGCCGGCGACACCATCGAACACTTCCAGCTCAAGCGCCTCGGCGCGATTGCCTGATTTCTTCTTCCATTAACGTACGGAGCCTTTCATGAAAGCCATCGTCTATTACGCATCCCTGCCGATCAGCGACACCAACGCCCTGCAGGACACCGAACTGCCGGAACCGGTCGCCGGCCCGCGCGACCTGCTGGTGGAAGTCAAAGCCATTTCGGTCAACCCGGTCGACACCAAAGTGCGGCAGAACGTAGCACCGGAAAACGGCGCTGCGAAAGTGCTGGGCTGGGACGTCGCCGGTGTGGTCAAGGCAGTGGGCAGCGACGTGACGCTGTTCAAGGCCGGCGACAAAGTCTTCTACGCCGGCTCCATCGCCCGTGCCGGCGGCAACAGCGAGTTGCATGTCGTCGATGAGCGCATCGTCGGTCACATGCCGAAAACCCTCGGTTTTGCCGAAGCCGCCGCGCTGCCGCTGACCGCGATCACTGCCTGGGAATTGCTCTTCGAGCGTCTGCAAATCAGCGAAGGCAACACCGACGAAGGCCAGAGCCTGCTGATCGTCGGCGCGGCCGGCGGGGTCGGTTCGATCCTCACGCAGTTGGCGAAGCAACTGACCGGCCTGAAGGTCATCGGCACCGCGTCCCGCGAACAGACCCGCGACTGGGTCAAGGCGTTGGGCGCCGATGTTGTGATCGATCACAGTCAGCCGTTGAGCGAAGAACTCAAGCGCGCCGGCCTCGACAGCGTGACCCACGTCGCCAGCCTGACCCAGACCGACCAGCATCTGGAGCAACTGGTCGAGGCGTTGGCGCCGCAGGGCAAACTGGCGCTGATCGACGATCCGAAGTCGCTGGACGTGAGCAAACTCAAGCGCAAGAGCCTTTCTCTGCACTGGGAGTTCATGTACACCCGCTCGCTGTTCGAGACGCCGGACATGATCGAGCAGCACAATCTGCTCAACCGCGTCGCGCAACTGATCGATGCCGGCACTTTGAAAACCACTGTCGGCGAACACTTCGGCACCATCAATGCAGCCAACCTTCGTCGCGCCCATGAACTGCTGGAAAGCGGCAAGGCCAAGGGAAAAATTGTTTTAGAAGGTTTCTGAGAAACCGGAACTCGCAGCCTGTGCCAGCGCTAGAGCGGCTGGCAGGGCTGCGAGGTTTTTTGCCGTCAGTCCGATGCCCAGGCGTTGTCACAATTGCGATCGTATTCAGGTCTACAATCGAAGCCTCTGCGATACATCTTTTACGCAAGGGAGGTCAGCAATGAAGATCCTGATAAAAGAAGTGGCAAAGTCTCAATGGCAGGTTCGCCTTGACCAGCATGTCGTGACCTTTCGCAGTGAAGCCGAAGCACTGGCTTTCACTCGCACCCTCGAAGCGCGACTGTGCGCGCCCCATCGCATTCCCGAATACAGCCAGCAGCGCGCTGCCGGCTGAGACTGTTTACGCCTCGGCCTGGGCTTGCGCCAATGCCCGGGCATTCTGCAGGCGGCGGGTGAGCAAAGCGACGCTGACTACCAGCAACCCGCACAGGCTGATGACCATGGCCATCGGCACCGCGCTGCCATCGTGCAGCACACCCACCAGCGCGGCCGCACCGGCGGCGATGCTGAATTGCAGACAACCGAGCATTGCCGACGCGCTGCCGGCCCGCGCCCCTTGGCCGTTCATCGCACAGGCAGATGCGTTGGGGATGATGCAACCGAGGCTGGCGATGCAGATGAACAACGGAATCAGCAACGGCCACAAGGCTTCCGGCCGCATCGCGCCGACCGCCAGCAAGGTAAGCCCTGCGAGAAAGTACACCCACACCGCACGCACCAGCAGAAACGCCGGGCCGCGCTTGGCCAACAGCCGCGCATTGACCTGCGCCACCAGAATGAAACCCGCCGCGTTGGTGCCGAACAGCCAGCCGAAATGCTCGGCAGGCACGCCGTACAACTTGATGAACACAAAGGGTGAACCGGCGATGTAGGCGAACATCCCGGCGATGGCGATACCGCCGGTGAGTGCGTGGCCCAGATAAACCCTGTCCTTGACCAGTCGCGTGTATTGGCGCAATGCGCCCGACAGTGGCTGGCGTGGCACGTGTGCTGGCATGCTTTCCGGCAGGCCAAGCGCCACGGCCAGAGCCGCGAGGGCGCTGAAACCGGTCAGCACCAGAAAGATCGACTGCCAACCGCTGATATTGACCAGCAGACCGCCGAGCATCGGCGCCAGAATCGGTGCCAGGCCCATCACCAGCATCAGTTGCGAGAAAACCTTCGCCGAGCCCACCGCATCGCACTTGTCGGCGACCACCGCACGGGAAATCACCATGCCCGCGCATCCGCCGAGCGCCTGGACGAAACGCGCGCCGATCAGCCATTCCAGACTCGGCGCATAGGCACAGCCCAATGACGCCAAAGTGAACAGGCCGACGCCGCTGAGCAATGGAATCCGCCGGCCGAACCGATCGGAAATCGGCCCGTACGCCAGTTGGCCCAGCGACAGGCCGAGGAAGTACGCCGCCAGCGTCAGCTGTACATGCTGCTCATCGGTGCCGAACGCCAGCGCCATGGCCGGAAATGCGGGTAAATAAAAGTCGATCGCCAATGGACCGAAAGCGCTCAAGGCGCCAAGTATCAAAATGGTACGAAAGTTCATCAGGCATCCAGGTGGGCGGGTCGCAGCCCGACAGTCTAGCTGCGCCCGGACGCCTTGAACATTCCGATAGCTCGCTAACGAAAAAAATTCAGACGAGCTTCACCGGATAACCTTCTTCGCTGATCGCTTCGATGATCTGCGCGGCATCCAGCTGGCTTTCGACGCCGACTTCTTTAGCGGCCAGGTCGACGCGCACGCTGGCCGCCGGATCCCTGGCCTGCACGGCGTTGGTGATGGCTTTGACGCAATGGCCGCAAGACATGTTTTGAACGTTGAACACTTGCATGCGATGTCTCCTTTGAGTGAGGTTGCCGGCAGTTTCGAGCTTGCCACGATGGCAAGGTCAAGTTCTGGCAAAAACTGCCGGGCTGGCAATCGGCGCCGCGCTCGGCCAAGCTGCGTACATCAATGACTTAAATTGCAGGAGATGCAGCCATGCGCTGGTCAGCTTTCAGCCTGTTTGGCTTTCTCGGTCTTTTCGCCGCCGCCGCGCCTGTGCAGGCTGTCGGGGAAGATTACGCGGTACTGATCATTTCCCGCGAGCGCCTGGAAGTGGCGACCTCGTGCGAAATTGGCGTGTACATCCAGGATCAGCTGTCGGCGCGGCTGTTTCAGGAGCAGAGCACTTCGTTCAACCTGCCGCCGGGCAAGGTTTCGTTGCGCTTGAAGCTGTTGCCGGGACAAGTACCTGGTTGCAATCCGGGTTTGCTCGCACCCGGCTCGCAGGAAATCAAGCTGCAAGCGGGCGATATACAGAAGTACCGGATAGCGATGAATCAGGAAGGCATGTACCTCAAGCGCGCCGATCTCGGCTACTGAGCCAACCTGAAACTGTGGGAGCCAGCCTGCTGGCGATGAGGGTGTGTCTGCGGACTTCATTGCTGAATGACACACCGCCATCGCCAGCAGGCTGGCTCCCACTTTTTTTGCTCTGCGGCGATTCGAACATTGGTGCTTGACCTTGCCCGCATGGCAAGGTTGATCCTTGCAGGCCTCTACTGCAGGGAGTACGACCGATGTCCGATTCCACCACGTTTGATCTGCCGATTGCCGGCATGACCTGCGCCAGTTGCGCCGGACGTGTCGAGCGCGCCTTGAGCAAAGTCAGCGGCGCCCGCGACGTCAGCGTCAACCTCGCCACTGAACAGGCCCGCGTGCAGGCGCCGGGCGACAGCTTGCCGGCGTTGCTCGAAGCCGTTGAGCGCGCCGGTTACAGCGTCCCCCAGCAAACCCTCGAATTGAGTATCGACGGCATGACCTGCGCGTCCTGCGTCGGCCGCGTCGAGCGCGCGTTGAACAAAGTCGCCGGGGTGAAAAGCGTCAGCGTCAACCTCGCCAACGAACGTGCTCACCTGGAACTGCTCGGCCAAATCGATCAGCAAAGCCTGCTCGACGCGGTGAGCAAGGCCGGTTACGCCGCCAGCGTCTGGCAAGCCGAAGCGGCGAAAACCGATAACCAGCAACAGCGCTTCAAGCACGAGCGCTGGGCGCTGATTTGCGCGATCGCTCTGGCCCTGCCGCTGGTCGCGCCGATGTTGCTGCAACCGTTCGGCCTGCACTGGATGTTGCCGGCCTGGGCGCAATTCGCCCTCGCCACGCCGGTGCAATTCATTTTCGGCGCGCGCTTTTATGTCGCCGCGTGGAAAGCCGTGCGCGCCGGCGCCGGCAACATGGACTTGCTGGTGGCCCTGGGCACCAGCGCCGGTTATGGCTTGAGCCTCTATGAATGGGCTACCGCCGCCGGACGCATGCCGCATCTGTATTTCGAAGCCTCGGCGGTGGTCATCGCCCTGGTGCTGCTCGGCAAATACCTGGAAAGCCGCGCCAAACGCCAGACTGCCAGCGCCATCCGTGCCCTTGAAGCGTTGCGCCCGGAACGCGCGATTCAGGTGATCGACGGCCGCGAGCAGGACGTCGCCATCAGCGCCCTGCGCCTGAATGACGTGGTGCTGGTCAAACCCGGCGAACGCTTTCCGGTCGACGGCGAAGTCATCGAAGGTCAGAGCCATGCCGACGAAGCGCTGATCAGCGGCGAAAGCCTGCCGGTGCCGAAACAACCCGGCGACCCGGTCACCGGTGGCGCGATCAACGGTGAGGGGCGCTTGCTGGTGCGCACTCAAGCGCTGGGTGCGGAAAGCGTACTGGCACGGATCATCCGTCTGGTCGAAGACGCGCAAGCGGCGAAAGCGCCGATCCAGAAGCTGGTGGATAAAGTCAGCCAGATTTTCGTGCCGACGGTGCTGCTGATTGCTCTGGCGACGCTGATCGGCTGGTGGCTCTACGGCGCGCCGATGGAAACCGCGCTGATCAATGCCGTCGCGGTGTTGGTCATCGCCTGCCCTTGCGCCCTCGGCCTCGCCACGCCGACCGCGATCATGGCCGGCACCGGCGTGGCGGCGCGCTACGGCATTCTGATCAAGGACGCCGAAGCACTGGAGCGCGCCCATGCCGTCACCACCGTGGTGTTCGACAAGACCGGCACGCTGACGTCAGGCACGCCGCGTATTGCCCATATGAGTGCAATCGATGGCGACGAAGACACCCTGCTGAAACTGGCCGGGGCGCTGCAACGCGGCAGCGAACATCCACTGGCCAAAGCGGTGCTGGATGCCGCCGCTGAACGCGACCTGGATGTGCCAAATGTCAGCGACAGCCAGTCCCTGACCGGGCGCGGCATCGCCGGCACACTGGACGGTCGCCGCCTGGCCTTGGGCAATCGACGGTTGCTCGAAGAAAGCGGATTGAGCGCCGCGCCACTGAACGACAGCGCCACGGCCTGGGAAACCGAGGGCCGGACCCTGTCGTGGCTGATCGAGCAGAGCCCGCAGCCGCGCGTGCTCGGACTGTTCGCTTTCGGTGACACGCTGAAACCCGGCGCGCTGCAAGCCGTACAGCAACTTGCCGCGCGCCATATTCACAGCCATCTGCTGACCGGCGACAACCGCGGCAGTGCGCGGGTGGTCGCTGAGGCGCTGGGCATCGCCAATGTCCACGCCGAAGTGTTGCCGGCAGACAAGGCAGCTACCGTCACCGAACTGAAGAGGGCCGGCGTGGTGGCGATGGTCGGCGACGGCATCAACGATGCGCCGGCCCTGGCCGCCGCCGACATCGGTATCGCCATGGGCGGCGGCACCGATGTCGCCATGCACGCCGCCGGCATCACCCTGATGCGCGGCGACCCGCGACTAGTGCCGGCGGCGCTGGAGATCAGCCGCAAGACCTACGCGAAGATCCGCCAGAACCTGTTCTGGGCCTTTGTCTACAACTTGATCGGCATTCCGCTGGCGGCGTTCGGCTTCCTCAATCCGGTGCTGGCCGGCGCGGCCATGGCCTTGTCGAGCGTCAGCGTGGTGAGCAATGCGCTACTGTTGAAAACCTGGAAACCCGATGAATTGGAGGAACAGCGATGAACATCGGCCAAGCGGCCCGGCAGAGTGGCCTCAGCGCAAAAATGATCCGCTATTACGAGTCGATCGGTTTGCTCAAAGCGGCCCATCGTACCGACGCCGGTTACCGCGTCTACGGTAGCGATGACTTGCACACCCTGGCGTTCATCAAGCGCTCGCGGGACCTGGGTTTTTCGCTCGAAGAAGTCGGCAAGCTGCTGACCCTGTGGCAGGACCGCCAGCGCGCCAGCGCCGATGTGAAGGCCCTGGCGCGCCAACACATCGACGAGCTGAATCAGAAGATCCGCGAGCTGGGCGAGTTGCGCGACACCCTGCAGGATCTGGTCGAACACTGCAGCGGCGACCAGCGCCCCGACTGCCCGATTCTCAAGGAACTGGCGTCGGGCTGCTGCGCGCAACCCGCGCGCGCCTGAGCGCCAGCACTTTCAGCACAAGCAGCGTGCCGAGGGGAATGCCGTGGAACAGCGAAACCACGGCTCCCGGCGTCCACCATTGATAGAACGGTGCGGCGACGAGCATGCCGATGCCGAAACCGGTCATTTGCAGCAGAGTGAGGACGCTGAAGATCGGCAGGCGCAGTGACTCGGGCTCGCGTTGCAGGCGCGACATCAGGCTGACTTCGGAAATCCCGTCACCGAGGCCGGCCGGCAGGGCAAACAACAGCAAGCCATACAGGCTGTGCTGCTGGAACATCAGGATGAACCCACAGGACATCACGGCCACGCCGAGGAAATATCGACGCTGCAAATCGCTGTTGCCCGTAGCCTTGAAGCGACTGGCGATACGCGCACCGAGCAGCTTGCCGCAGGCCCATACCGCCAGTGCCAGGCCCAGCGTCGTGCTTGCCGACTCGGGCGTGAGCAGTTTCGAAATGATCGGGAAGCCGACGTTGTGTGCGGCGCTGCCGAGGGTATCGGCCATGGTCACGGCGAGCATCGCCGCGACCACCGGGGCACCGCGCAGACCTTTTTTGAGGGCGGTCCATTCGCCGCGTTCGGGTACATCGTTGACGGTCGTGGCGGCAAAACGCAGCGGCACAATCAACAGCGCGGCCAGTACATAGGTCAGCGCATTCAGGGCGAACACCGTTGCAAAACCAAACCCCGCCACCAGCAATCCCGACACCAGACTGCCGCCGACCATTGCTGCCGACGAGGCTGAAGTGATCCAGGCATTGGCCTTGAGCAATTGCGCCGGCTCGATCAAGCACGGGAGCTGGCTGTTCACGCCAATCGCGAACATCGAGTTGCCCAAACCGAGCACGAAGGCGATCAGCGGCAGCAGCAGCGCTTGTTGGCCGACCGGCACAATCAGCAGCAACGCCAATGCGCCAGCGCGCAGTAAATCAAAAGCGATCAACGGCACACGGCCGCTGCAGCGGCGGTAGAACGCGGTGCCAATCAGGCTGGCAAAAATCCCGCCGCCGACGCGGATGGCGAGGAAGATGCCGACGCTCATGGCGCTGTTGCTCAGCAGGTAGACGTAAGTGGCCAACGCGACCATGTTGAGGAAAGCGCCGAAATCGGAGATCAGCCGCGCGCTGACGATCAGCTGGAGATTGCGGGGGGTGGGCACATTCAGTCCTTGAGTGTGGTTGGAGCCGGTGAGAGTCCCATACAACTTCCAACAACACCACAACCCCTGTAGGAGTGAGCCTGCTCGCGATTGCGGCGGTTCAGCCGATGGAGATGCTGACTGTGCTGACGATATCGCGAGCAGGCTCACTCCTACACGGGATTCGTGGTGCATTGGCAACGGAGCAAGCACAAAAAACCCGGCCGAAGCCGGGTTTGTGTTCACGCGTTCACTGCATCCACGGCGGTGGAGGCGGTTCCTCGGACTTGCCTTTAGGCTCGTCGTCGGCCGCGCGAATGGCCTGCTTGCGTTCCTCGTCGAGGCGCGCCGCTTCGATCTCGCGCAACACGCCGCCCACATCGGCCAGGTCTTCCGGATCGTCGAACTCACCGGTCAGCACGCTGTTGGGGTGCAAGGTGCCGGCTTCGTACAACGCCCACATTTCCTTGGCGTACTTGGTCTTCTTCAGCTCCGGGGCAAAGCGACCGAAGTACGAAGCCATGTTGCCGACATCGCGCTCGAGCATGCTGAATGCGTGGTTGTTGCCGGCGGCGTCGACCGCTTGCGGCAAGTCGATGATCACCGGGCCGGTCGGGGTCAGCAGCACGTTGAACTCCGAGAGGTCACCGTGCACCAGACCGGTACACAACATCAGCACGATCTGCGAAATCAGGAACGCGTGATATTCGCGCGCCTGATCCGGCTCCAGCACCACGTCGTTCAGACGCGGCGCAGCGTCGCCGAACTCGTCGGCCACCAGCTCCATCAACAGCACGCCGTCGAGGAAGTCATAGGGTTTGGGCACGCGTACGCCGGCACCGGCCAGACGGAACAGCGCCGCCACTTCGGCGTTCTGCCAGGCGTCTTCGGTCTCTTTGCGGCCGAACTTGGAGCCCTTGGCCATCGCGCGAGCCTGTCGGCTGTTGCGCACCTTGCGACCTTCCTGATACTCGGCCGCCTGGCGGAAACTGCGTTTGTTCGCCTCCTTGTAGACCTTGGCGCAACGTAACTGATTGCCGCAGCGCACCACATAAACAGCTGCCTCTTTGCCACTCATCAGTGGGCGCAGCACTTCGTCGACCAGACCGTCCTCGATCAGGGGTTCAATGCGTTTTGGAGTCTTCATCAGCTTTTATTGTGGGTCCTTTATTACCAAACACGCGAATGTCACTCGTTATACGGCAATCCTCGCATCACGGGGAGGGGGTGCCAACCTGTGAACGTCGAGAATGCACACACTGTGCCGGATTACAGGGCCAACTCTGCGCTCGCGCATCGACCGATGCGAATCATAGCCGAGCCCGGCGAATATGTTGGCCTCCGTCTGCAAGGGCATTTGCGACAGAATCTGACATGAGCGCCCGGCGACCCTTCGGCGGATTTTTTCCGCGCCGCCTCAATTTCCCGTTTGCGCAGCCGAAGCCCTGAATGACAGAGGGATCTGTTCGACAATCGTTCCACAACAACCTGCGATGCCGCGCCCAGGGAAACGGGTGATCCACAACGTTTTCGGCTGCCAAAAAACCACAAGTCATCTGCACTGCGTGGGCCTACAAGAAAATCTGGAGCGCGGATGAACATCAAACAGAAGTTGACGTGGGCGTTTGCAATCATCGCCTGCTTGCCGGTGGTGCTGGTCGCTACCCTCGTGGTGATGAACCTGCGCAGCGATGCCCGGGACAGTTTTGTCGACAGCAGCGGCCGCGAGATCCGTCAGGTCAGCAACGCCATGCAGTTGTTTTTTGACGGCATCAGCCAGAACGTCGATTACCTGGCGTCGCAACCGCTGATCAAGAACACCGACGACAGCCTCAAGACCTACATGAGCGCCAACGCCGAAACCATCCCGCAGGGCGAGATGGACAAAAAGGTCTTTGCGTTTCTGCAGGACCTGGGCAACGCCCACCCCGCCTACGCCTATGCAATTGTCGGCACCGCTGCCGGCGGTTACGTGTCGTGGCCGGACGATCCCAAGCTGAACAACTACGACCCGCGCCAGCGCCCGTGGTACAAGGCCGCCCAGGCCAAACCGGGCAAACCGTTTCGCACCGCGGCTTATTACTGGGCGCAGGACGATGCCACCTACGTCAGCACCGTGCGCACCATCGACAACAAACTCGGCAGCAACGGCGGCGTGGTCAGCATCGACGTGACGCTCAAGCAGCTCACCGAGATCGTCAAGCAGATCAAACTGGGCGACAGCGGTTACCTGATGCTGCTGGAAAACAGCGGCACGGTACTGGTCGACCCGAAACAGCCAGAACACAACTTCAAGCCGCTCGACAGCCTCGGCGAGGGTTATGCGCAACTCGCCAAGGCCGGCAAAGGGTTGGTGGAAGTCGAGCTCAATGGCGAGCGCTACATGGCCAACGTCTGGCCATCGGAGCAACTGGGCTGGACCTTTGTCGGCCTGATCAAGCAGAGCGATGTGATGAGTTCCGCCACGCAACTGACCTGGTTGATCGCGATCATCGCCGCCGTGCTCGCCGTGCTTTTCGCCGTGGTCGGTGCCAGTTTCGCCAGCCTCATCGTACGGCCGATCCGCAGCGTCGCCAGTGGCCTGGAAGGCATCGCCCAGGGTGAAGGCGACCTGACCAAAAACCTTGATATCCGGGGCAACGATGAAACCGCGCAACTGGCCAACTGGTTCAACCAGTTCCTGACGGCGATCCGCAGCCTGATCCAGCACATCGGCGGCGCGGCGGGGAAAATTCTCGCCACCTCGCAGAGCTCGACTCAGGTGTCCAGTGACATGGCCGAAGCGGCCGGGCGTCAGCGCGAGGCGGTCGATATGGTGTCGACGGCCTTCCATGAAATGGTCGCCACCGCCAACGAAGTCGCACGCTCGTGCAGTCAGGCTGCGGATTCTGCCGACAGCGGCCAGCGTCAGGCACGGCAGGGCCAGCAGCAGATCGATGCAGCGGTGCACAGCGTCGATCAGTTGAGCCAGGAACTCGAGCAGTCAGCGCAGTCGATGCAGCAACTGGAGCGCGACAGCACCGATATCCAGTCGATCCTCGGCACCATCCGCTCGATCGCGGAACAGACCAACCTGCTCGCACTCAACGCCGCCATCGAGGCCGCGCGTGCCGGTGAACAGGGTCGCGGGTTTGCCGTGGTCGCCGACGAGGTTCGCGCGCTGGCCAAACGCACCGCGGATTCGACGGCGGAAATTGATGGTTTGCTCGGCAACCTGGCCAAGCGCACCAGTCAAGTCACGCAGCAGATGCACGCCAGCCTGCAGGTTTCGCAGCAATCGGTGACGCGCATTGGCGAGGCGCGGGAAAGCTTCGGGCAGATCCGCGAATCGGTCGACGTGATCCGCGACATGAACACGCAGATCGCCACGGCGGCGGAAGAGCAGCACCAAGTGGCTGAGGACATCAATCGGCACATCAGCCAGATTCATGGGGACGCGCAGTTGGTGGCGGAATTGGCTAATTCGGCACGGCTGGATTCGCAGAGTCTGGCGGGGTTGTCGAATGAGTTGGATGGGTTGGTCAGACGGTTTCGGACCTAAGTTTGTGGCGGTCCTAAAAGCCCCCTCACCCCAGCCCTCTCCCAAAGGGAGAGGGGGCCGACCGCGGGGTCTGGCGTTGTCCATCGACCTGAAATACCGATTCGAATATGGAATTCTCCAAATCGGTTCGATTCTGGATTCAACACGAGTCTCTCAGGTCGGCGCACCTCTTGAGCATCCCCCAATCAGTCCCCTCTCCCCCCGGGAGAGGGTTAGGGTGAGGGAAAGCTCTCTCAGCGTTCAACAATGGCAGTCACGCCCTGCCCACCCGCCGCACAAATCGAAATCAACCCGCGCCCCTTCCCCGCCGCATCCAGCAACTTCGCCAGGTTCGCCACAATCCGCCCACCCGTTGCTGCAAACGGATGCCCCGCCGCCAGTGAGCTGCCTTTCACATTCAGCCGGCTGCGGTCGATCGAGCCCAGCGGCGCGTCGAGGCCAAGGCGGGTTTTGCAGTAGTCGGGGTCTTCCCAGGCCTTGAGCGTGCACAGCACTTGCGCCGCGAACGCTTCATGAATTTCGTAGTAATCGAAATCCTGCAGGGTCAGGCCATTGCGCGCCAGCAAACGCGGCACCGCGTACACCGGGGCCATCAGCAAACCTTCGGCGCCGTTGACGAAATCCACCGCCGCCGCTTCGCCGTCGCGCAGGTAGGCGAGGATCGGCAGACCCCGTTCGCTGGCCCATTCTTCACTGCCGAGCAGCACCACCGAGGCGCCATCGGTCAGCGGTGTGGAGTTGCCGGCGGTCAGCGTGCCTTTCGCGCTTTTCTCGAAGGCCGGTTTCAGGCTCGCGAGTTTTTCCACGGTCAGATCCGGGCGCAGGTTGTTGTCGCGAGTCAGGCCGAGGAACGGTGTCATCAGGTCGTTGTGCCAGCCTTCGCTGTAGGACGCGGCGAGCTTGTGATGACTTTCGAGGGCCAGTTGATCCTGTTCTTCACGTGGGATCTGCCAGGTCTGCGCCATCAACTCACAGTGCTGCCCCATCGACAGACCAGTGCGTGGCTCGCCGTTGCGCGGAAAATCCGGAATCAGATGCTGAGGCCGCAACTGCAGAAAGGACTTCAGCTTGTCGCCAGTGCTCTTGGCGCGATTGGCTTGCAGGAGAATTCTGCGCAAGCCTTCGCTGACGCCGATCGGCGCATCCGACGTGGTATCCACGCCGCCAGCGATGCCGCAGTCGATCTGGCCGAGAGCGATCTTGTTTGCCACCAGTATCGCCGCTTCCAGACCGGTGCCGCAGGCTTGCTGGATGTCGTAGGCCGGGGTGGCCGGTGACAGGCGCGAGCCGAGCACGCATTCGCGGGTCAGGTTCATATCCCGTGACAATTTCAGCACCGCGCCCGTGACCACCTCGCCGAGGCGCTGGCCATGCAGGTTATAGCGTTCGATCAGGCCTTCGAGGGCGGCGGTGAGCATCGCCTGATTGCTGGCCGTGGCGTACGGTCCGTTGGACCGGGCGAAGGGGATACGGTTACCGCCGATGATCGCGACGCGGCGCAGCTGGGTCATGAATAACTCCTTTTCAAAATTCACGTGGAGCCCTGTGGGAGCTGGCTTGCCAGCGATGGGGCCGGCACATCCAATATCCTCGGTGGCTGACACTACGCCATCGCTGGCAAGCCAGCTCCCACAGGGTAGGTGGTCTACTCTGCTTTGCAGCGTAGGCCTTATTGCGCTGATCGAACGATTGATTGCCCTCGGCAGTCCACACTTTGAACCCCAACTTCTGGAGAGCGTTCCATGTCTGACCGCTATATCGACTTCGCCAACTCGTCCCTCGGCCATCGTCTGGTCGGGGCGTTGGGCCTGCCGTCGCCGGTGCGGCTGGAACGCTGGCAGGCCGGACGCCTGCGTCCGGTCGAGGGGGCGCTGCTGATCGGTGGCGGGCCACTGACCGAACGCATCAGTGCCTTTGCCAATCGCTTGACCGATGGCGTCTACCGCTACGGCGAGCAACCGGCGAGCGCCAGCGAATGGATTCCGGGGCATGGGCCGAAACTCAAGGCGGTTGTATTCGATGCCAGCGCGTTGCAGCACACCGACCAGCTCAAGCAATTGCGCGAGTTTTTCCAGCCGTTGCTGAAGAACCTCGAACACAGCGCACATCTGGTCATTCTTGGTCGCGCGCCGGAGACCCTCAGCGATCCGTTCGCGGCGAGTGCACAGCGTGCGCTGGAAGGTTTTTCCCGTTCGCTGGCCAAGGAGCTGCGCAGCGGCGGCACGCTGCAACTGATCTATGTCGGCGAAGGCGCCGAAGATCAGCTGGAAGGCCCGCTGCGGTTTTTTCTCTCGCCCAAGAGCGCGTTCATCTCGGGTCAGGTGATTCGTCTCAGCCCCTGCGCAACGCCGGTCAGCGACTGGACGCGACCACTGGCTGGACGTAAAGCGCTGGTCACCGGCGCGGCGCGCGGCATCGGCGCATCGATTGCCGAAACCCTCGCTCGCGATGGTGCCGAAGTGATTCTGCTCGACGTGCCGCCGGCCAAAGCCGATCTGGAAGCCCTCGCCGCCCGCCTCGGCGGGCGCAGCATCACCCTGGATATCTGCGCAGAAGACGCCGCCGCGCAACTGATCGAACAGCTCCCGGACGGCCTCGACATTCTGGTGCACAACGCCGGAATCACCCGCGACAAGACCCTGGCCAACATGACCCCGGAATTCTGGGACGCGGTGCTCGCGGTCAATCTCAATGCCCCGCAAGTGCTGACCAAGGCCCTGCTCGACAGCGGCACCCTGCGTGACAACGCGCGGGTGGTTCTGCTCGCCTCGATCAGCGGCATCGCCGGCAACCGCGGGCAAACCAACTACGCCACGAGCAAGGCCGGGTTGATCGGCCTGGCCCAGGCCTGGGCGCCGACTCTGCTGCCACGCGGCATCAGTATCAACGCCGTCGCGCCGGGTTTCATAGAAACGCAAATGACTGCACACATTCCCTTCGGCCTGCGCGAGGCCGGGCGCCGCATGAGTTCGCTGGGCCAGGGCGGCTTGCCGCAGGATGTCGCCGAAGCAGTGGCGTGGCTGGCACAACCCGGTAGTGGCGCGTTCACCGGGCAGGCGCTGCGGGTCTGCGGTCAAAGCGTTCTGGGGGCCTAGGCATGAGCATCGAATGGCACACGCTGGACCGCGAACCGAACCTGCCCGTGCTGTACGCCAGGGCGGCAACGCGGCGCAAGATCACTGGCACGCAATTGCCCGACCGAGGTTTGCGCTGCTGGGTCGACATCGATGGCAAACGTCTGGCGGCGTATCGCAAGGTCAGCGGCTTCACCGACGACGGCCTGCTGCCACCGACGTATCCGCACATTCTTGCCTTCGCCTTGCAGATGCAGTTGCTCACTGACAAGGAATTCCCGTTTCCACTGCTGGGGCTGGTTCATCTGAGCAATCGCATTCGCGTGCTGCGACCGTTGGGCGCAATCAGCCGGGCGCAGGTCAGCGTGCGTGTGCACAACCTGCAAGCGCATGCCAAAGGCGTGACGTTCGATCTGTTGACCACACTGGATGATCAGCTCGGGCCGCTGTGGGAGGCGCAGAGCCAGATGCTCTGTCGCGGGGTGAAACTCGACGGCGAGCCCGCTGAACAAACCTGGCAACCCGCGCAAGCGCTGTTGGAGGTGGCGCGCTGGCACGCGCCGGCGGATATCGGCCGGCAATACGCGAAAGTGTCCGGCGACTACAACCCGATCCACCTGAGCGCCGCCAGCGCAAAACTGTTCGGTTTCCCCACCGCCATCGCCCACGGTTTATGGAACAAGGCACGCACGCTGGCGGCACTCTCCGAGCACCTGCCCAAAGCCAATCTGGAGATCGCCGTGCATTTTCGCAAACCGGTGCGCCTGCCCAGCGAAGTGAAGTTGCTGGCGAGTGCGCCGGGTTCCAGCGGCGAGTTGCGACTGGTCGGCGCCGGAGATCTGGAGCACATGGTCGGCCAGTGGCAGCCGATTGCCTGAAGAATCGAGCGCAAAAAACCGTCAATTGTATGTATATAACTTAAGTTTTTTACATACCACTGCCCGCTTCCGAAAAATATCGAGCCTTGATTTTCAAGGCTTTTTTTTGCGTTGTTATGACCTGAGTATTAGTCCTTAGGCAGAGCGCCGCGCCCTTCGTATCAAGGCGTTAATACCAACTTGAGAATGGTGCGAAATGACTGATCGACTGAGATTAGAGCCATGGACGAGGCATCGCCGACAACAGATCGGCGGGCCATCGAAAGCAACGTAACGTTGTGACAGGTGCAGGAATCTCGATCATGAAAACTCAAGTGATGTGGTCCAAATCGGCAATCGCTCTGGCATTGATCCTCTCCCTCGGCATCGCCGGCTGCAGCAGCGGTGGTGGCGGCCATCGCAGCAGTTCGGGCAGTTCGGGCAGTTCGACCGCAGACGGCACGGCGGGCACCGATGGGTCCGGCGGCGCTGGCGGCGCCGCAGGCGGGGGTGATACCGCAGGCACTGGCGGCACTGGCGGCGGCACTGGTGGGACGGGTGGCGGCACTGGCGGAACCGGCGGCGGCACCGATCCGACAAACCCTGCGAACCCGACGGATCCCACCAATCCGACTAACCCGACCACACCAGCGCTCGTGACCACGACGCTGGTGCAGGATGTCGGCAAAACCGTCAGCGGTGTCGGCGATGGCGTCGGCAAGATCGGCGATTCCCTGAGCAATGTTCCAGTGGCTGGCGGCATCGTACAAAGTGTGGCCAACACGACGGGCAATGTGGTCAGCACCCTGGGTGATGGCGTCAGTAACGGCATCGGCAAACTGGCCACCGACCCGAAAGGCCTGACCACGACCGTGGCCTCGGTCGGCGGTGTGGTGTCGGATGTCGGCGACGGTGTCTCGGACTTGAGCGGCAAACTGGCGAGCGCCACCAGCAGCGTGCCGGTAGTCGGCGGCGTGGTGACCAAAGTGGCACCGGTACTCGACGGGGTCGGCGTGAAGGTCACCATGCTCGGCGACACCCTCAACACCACCCTGAGCAACGGCCCGACAAGCCAACTGACCAATAAAGTCGGCAGCGGCCTGGTCCCGGTGATCGCCATGGTCGAGAGCACCACCGATAAACTCGGCGATGCCACCGGCCTCGGCGATCCGCTCAAAGGCGCCGTGGCGCAAGTGGGCGGCGCGGTAAACAGTCTTGGCGGTAAAGTCACCGGCGCCGGTAACGGCAATGCGCTGACCAATACCCTTGGCGGTGCGCTGAGCAACACTGGCACGGCGGTCGGCAAAGCCGGTGGTCTGGTGTCCAACGGCACCGGTTCCGGCACTGGCGGTGGTTTGGGTGGCGGCCTCGGCGGCACCGGCCTGCTGCAAACTGTCGGTGGCGCGGTGGTCAACGTCGGCGCAGGCCTCAACGCGGGCAACACCAATGGCGTGGTCAGTGCCGGTGGTGTGACCGCTGGCGGGCTGGGCAACACCATCGCTTCGCTCAACACAGTACTGGGTGGCTCCGGGACTCCGATCACCGCGACTACATCACCACTGGCTACGGTTGGCGCTGCTGTCGGCGCAGGCCTGAATCCGGTCACCAGCGCCGTCACCAGCGTCACCCAGCAAGTCGGCGCCGCCACTGGCCTTGGCTCACCCGTTGCCGGCCTCACTGGTCAGGTCGGCGGCGCGGTCAGCAGCCTCGGCAACACCATTGCCGCGACCAACAACCCGGTCACTACAGCGGTTGGAGGTCTGGTCACTAACGTCGGCGGCACTGTGGCGGCAGTCGGTGGTCTGGTCAACAGCGGCACTGCCACTGGCGGCACATCTGGCGGTCTGGGCGGGGTACTCGGTGGCCTGACCGGCGCTTTGAGCGGCACTCAACGCTAAATTGCACCTGGCCGATTCGACGGCCTTACCTACAGCGCCTACGCTTGGTTGAGGGCGGAAGATTCCCACGAGTCTTCCGCCTTTTTTCTCAGGAAAAATCCGCCCAGTGCTGCGATCTGACCATGGAGTGTCCTATGCGCGTAATGGCATCCCTGCTGCTGCTCAGTCTCACTTCCACCGCCTTCGCCGACACCCTGCCCAGCTTTCTCAACAGCAACGAAACCATCCGCAACCTGCCCCAGCCGAACCTGCCGGCCGACGCCTATCGCCCGAGTGCCACGCCGCTGCAAGTGCCGGATCCGGGCGCGACTGCCGCGCAGCCGCTGCTGATGGAAACCAAAGTTGATCTGAAGACCGTGCAGATCGAAGGCGGCACGATCTATCCGCTCAACGAACTGGCCGAAGTCTACAAACCGCTGATCGGCCGACAGACCAGCCTCGCCGATCTGATCGAAGCCACGCGCAACATCACTCGCCGCTATCAACAGGACGGCTATCTGCTGTCCTACGCGTTTTTGCCGCAACAGAACTTCGACGACGGCGTCGCCCGGGTAGTGCTGGTGGAGGGCTACGTGCGCGATATCCAGATGCAGGGCGATGTCGGCCGGGTCAAAGGTCTGCTCGATAAACTGGCGGCAAAGATCCAGGCCGAACGGCCGCTGACCCGCAAGACCTTCGAGCGCTACACCACGCTGATGACGCGTATCCCCGGCGTAACAATCCAGGCCCAGGTGCCGCCGCCGGGCACCACCGATGGCGCCACCACGCTGATCGCCCAGGCCAGCCGCAAACCATTCACCAGCACCCTGAGCACCACCGAAGACAACCGCAACGGCCCCCAGGCCCTGCTCGGCGTCAGCAGCAATTCGCAGACGTCGCTGGGCGAGCAACTGAGCCTCAGCGGCCTGTTTCCACCGGGCGATGACAAAGAGCATTACTACCGACTCGATTACAGCCAGTTCCTCGACAGCGAAGGCACCCAACTGAACGTCTCGGCCTCACGCTACCGCGCCGATCCCGATACCGAAGTGCTGGTCAACGGCGGCGGACGGCTCAGCACCCACCGCGAAAACGACCGCTACTCGATCGGCTTCAGCACACCCTTGATCGCCTCCGCCAACGAACTGCTGACCGCCGGCTCACGCCTCTACGCGGTCGACGACAAGACCCGCTACGACGGCATCAACTTCCCGTTCAGCACCGAATTGCGCACCGACGTCCGCGCCCTCGCCTTCGAAGGCGACTGGCGCAAGGCCGACGCCCGCCAACTGCGCATCCTCAGCGCCGGTGTCTATCAAGGCTTCGACAGCCTCGGCGCACACACCAATTACGACGACATCGACCTGGACTTCTTCCGCGTACGCCTGTCCGGGGTGCAGAGCGATAAATTGCTCGACAACTGGCAAGGCGTCCTCTCGGCCGCGCTGTACTGGAGCGACGACACCCTGCCCGACAGCGAACGCGCGGTGTTCGGCGGACAAAACTTCGGCCGCGGCTATCCCGACGACCAAGCCTCCGGCGACAAGGGCTGGGGCGTGGCATACGAAGTCAACTACAGCTTCAACCGCGACGGCAACTGGCTGCGCATCCTGCAACCGTACGTCGTCCTCGACCGCTCACGCAGCTGGTTCAACCAACTGCCGGTACAGGCCAACAACCTCTCCTCGACAGCCATCGGGCTGCGGTTTGGCGACGCCAGGTACTACAACATATCGCTCGAAGTGGCCAAGGCCATGTCCGATGAAGCGCTGGACACGTTGAATCGCAAACCGCGGTATAGCGTCAGTTTCAGTTATCAGTTGTAGGAGGGAGGATGTTCGCGATGATGGTCTGAGACACAGATTATTTTGGCTGACCTGACGCATTCGCGAGCAGGCTCGCTCGCACAGGGTTGTGTTCAACCGGTAGAGATTAGGAGGCCGTAAGATCGCCATCGCGAGCAGGCTCACTCCTACATTTGGACTGTGTGCTTTCAGTTACAGATTGGTCGGCAGTGAGGCCGCCAATCGCCAGCAGGCTGGCTCCCACAGTTTGAATGGGGTGAGTTCTGCATAATATTCGTTGGCTGTGAGGGCGCCATCGCTGGCAAGCCAGCTCCCACAGGTTTTGCGCTGATTTCAAGATCGGTGCATGACTTGTGGGAGCCAGCCTGCTGGCGATGAACGATAATGCGGTGGTCCGGCAGATCGGGCCTGGCAGCCAAAAGCCGACCCTCACCCTAGCCCTCTCCCGGAGGGAGAGGGGACTGACCGAGGTGGATGCGAGAGCTACGCCGACCTGAGATATCGAGTTGAATAGATCACTTGAAAAGCCCACAAATCGGCTCCCTCTCCAGGGGGAGAGGGCTGGGGTGAGGGGCGAATCCACCGAAAATCCCAAGCCATGCGTCGCTTCTCACCACTCAATAGGCCGAGTGTCAGCTCGCCTGCTTTTGATCTTGCGTCACCGGCGACATCGGAAGGCTGAGTGGAGGGATTGATCCGAGCGTGGGAGCGCAGCGACCGTACGACGAAGTCGTACACAGCGGAAGGAGGTGCAGCGAAGCAAACCGTAGCCGCTGCGCCCGGATCGATCCCGGAGCGA
>NZ_JBUDGD010000050.1:0-40803 GCF_055484735.1 Pseudomonas sp. 15C
TTGCCGTTCTGCAGTTTCACCGCCACCGCGCCTTCTGCGCCAGTGATCAATTGATCGCCGGCATACAAACGATCGCCTTCGAACAGCGGCCGTTTGATGCCGTCGCCCGCCTGAGCGAATACTTGACCGATGATTTTTGTGACCGTACCGATGAGCGTTGCCATGTGAAATCCTCCGCTGCCGACCACCGTCGGCACTGGTTCGCGAAGCAGCCCATGGCTCAATCGGGTTGCCGGGGGCGACGCTCGCACCCTCGACAGTTCGTTTCGCGGGTGCCTTGCCGGAAAACCTCAGCGCATTCAAGCACTTCGGCACCCTGTCCAAGGCAATACACCCACTAGCGCTACGTAACGGTGGTGAATCACCTGAGTGACAAAAATCTGTCGCTCATCGACCGTTACGCGTCCCTCCCCTTCAGCAGTACTTCGCCGTCTAAAGCAAAGTGAATGGAACTTTCCTCAAGCCCTTTTGAGCTCCCTAAAGCGCATAAAACAAAGGCTTTCGAGCTGAACAATGTGCTGCTTTTGAAAAACCGCATAAGTTTTTTTTGGCATAAGCCTTATGAAAATTTTTTCTTAGCTACGCTTCAGGATGTTCTTAGCTCTGATGTTACAAGAGTGAGACGCCGACACCTTAAAATATCGTCAAATATTTGGCGACAGTAACACACCATCAGGACTTACGGAGATGCACCCATGCGCGTACTAACCCCCCTCTGCAGCGCGGTTTTGCTGGCCATGGCTTGCACTTCTCAAGCCCACGCCATGAATCTGACTGAAGCCATTCAAAGCACTATTGCCACTCACCCGGAACTGGCGTCGCGCGTGGATGCGCGACTGTCGGCGGATGAACAAGTCAAAGTCGCCAAGGGCGGTTTCTATCCGTCCGTCGACCTGAACGCCGCTTACGGACGCGGCTATAGCGACAACACCAACACTCGCGCCTTCGGCAATCACAACACCGAAATCCTCAATTACACCCAGTCCGAACTACGGCTGCGGCAGATGATCTTTGACGGCTTCAACACCGCCAACGAGGTCGAGCGCACCAAAGGCGTGTCGAATTCACGCGCCTATTACGCGCAAGGCACCGCGCAGGATCTGGCCCTGCGCACCATTGAGGTCTATCTGGAAGTGCTCAAGCGTCGCGAACTGGTGACGCTTGCGAAGAACAACCTGCAGGCGCACTTGCGCGTCAACGACCAGATCGGCTTGCGCACCGAGCGTGGCGTCGGCAGCACGGCAGACTCCGATCAATCGGTAGCGCGTAAGGCGCTGGCGCAAAACAACCTGGATACCGCCGAAGTGGATCTGGCCGACGCCGAATCGAACTTCTACAGCGTGGTCGGGCGCATGCCCGATGAGCTGGAAACGCCGGCCTCGACCCGCGGCGAACTGCCGACCGAATTGCGCGAAGCCCAGCAGAGCATGGTTGATAACAACCCGTACCTGAAATCGGCACAGGCTGACGTGCAGTCGGCCGAAAGCCAATACGAAGTAGCGAAGTCGCCGTTCTACCCACGCTTCGACGCCGAAGCCGCGGTGGGCGCGAACAACAACGTGCAAGGCGACGAAGGTCACGACAACGAATGGCGTGTCGGCGTGGTGATGAACTACAACCTGTTCCGCGGCGGCAGCGACAAGGCGCGCCTGGCGGCCAACGCCCACGACATCAACCAGGCGATGGACATCCGCAACAACGCCCTGCGCCAGCTCAACGAAAATATTCGTCTGGCCTGGAATGCCATGGAAAACGCGAAGAAACAAACGCCGACCGCGCGCGAGTACGCCGAAACCACCAAACGCGTACGCGCCGCCTATCAGGATCAGTTCGGCCTCGGCCAACGTACCCTGCTCGACCTGCTCGACAGCGAAAACGAGCTGTACAACGCCAACCGTCGCTACACCGAAATTCGTTACACCGAGGAATACTCGATGTACCGCGTGTTGGCGAACATGGGCCAGTTGCTGAGCAAGCAACGAGTGGTGCTGCCGGCCGACGCGATTGCCGCGACCGAGGTGAAAAACCAGGCGCGCTTGCCTGAGTTGAAGTAACACACACAGGCGCCGTGGACACTGATCGTTCCCACGCTCCTGCGTGGGAATGCCTCTAGGGACGCTCCGCGTCCAGTGACGCGGAGCGTCACGGGGCTGCATTCCCGCGCGGGAGCGTGAGAACGATCCGACGATCTGAAGACGTCGTTCACCTCGCATCACCGTTCAACAGAGGCAATCAATATGACCCGCATGGAAACCGGCGCCGCCGGCATCGATCCGCGTTTGAGCTTCGATGATCCGTTACTCGACGGTCTGCTGATTCTCTGCAAACTGCACGGTGCGACGGTCAGCCGCGCCAGCCTGAGCGCCGGGTTGCCGCTGAACAAACAACGCCTGAGCCTGGATCTGCTGCCCCGCGCTGCCGCCCGCGCCGGGTTGCAGGCGCGTCTGCTGCGCCGTGATCTGAAAGATATTTCGTCGCTGAACCTGCCGATTCTGCTGCTGCTCAACGACGGCCGCACGGCGGTGCTGCGGCGTTTTGGCGACGACGGCAAAGCGTTGCTGTTGCCCAGTGAAGCCGACGGCGGCGAGCAATGGGTCAGCCGCGACGAACTCGCCGAACATTACAGCGGCCAGGCCTTGTTCGCCCGGCCGCGGCACGAACTCGAAGACCTGCGCGCGCCACTGGTGCCCCGGGTGCAGGCGTGGTTTCGCGACACCTTGAAGCTGTCGAAATGGCTGTACAGCGACGCGATTCTCGCCAGTTTCCTGATCAATCTGCTGGGCCTGATGGTGCCGCTGTTCGTCATGCAGACCTACGACCGAGTGGTGCCGAACCAGGCCACCTCGACTTTGTGGGTGCTGTCGATCGGCCTGTTGATCGGCACCGGGTTCGAACTGGTCCTGCGCGTCGTGCGTGCGCATTTGCTCGACACCGCCGGGAAGAAAACCGATGTGATTTTGTCCGCGACCTTGTTCGAACGCATCACTGGCATGTCGATGAAGGCGCGGCCAGCGACCATCGGCGGGTTCGCACAAAGCATTCATGATTTTCAGGGCCTGCGCGAATTCCTCACCGCCGTGACCCTGACCAGCCTGATCGACCTGCCGTTTGTGGTGTTGATGCTCGCAGTGATCGGCCTGCTCGGTGGCTGGCTGGTGGTGATTCCGCTGCTGGCGTTTCCGCTCACCATCATTTTCGCCATGGTCATTCAGGTCAAACTGCGCGACACCGTGCAAAAGAGCCTGAGCCTCGGCGCCGAACGCCAAGCGCTGCTGATCGAAACCCTCGGCGGCCTGGAAACCCTCAAGGCCTGCAGCGCCGAAAGCGAACGCCAGCACCAATGGGAAAGCACCCACGGCGCCCTCACCCGCCTCGACAGCCACGCGCGCAACCTCTCGGCGCTGGCGACCAACGGCACCTTGTTCATTCAGCAGTTTTCCGGGATGGCAACGATTGTTGCCGGGGTCTACAGCATCATTGCCGGTAACCTCAGCGTCGGTGCGCTGGTCGCCACCTACATGCTCGGCAGCCGGGTACTCGCTCCGCTGGGGCAGATCGCCGGGCTGATCACCCGCTATCAGCAAGCGCAACTGACCATGAAAAGCACCGATGCGCTGATGGCCTTGCCGCAGGAACGCGACGGCAAGCAGCGGCCACTGGAACGCACGCAACTGCAAGGCGCGCTGGACGTCAGCGGCGTGACCTTCCATTACAACGGCCAGAACGCGCCGGCGCTGAGCAACGTCAGTTTCAGCCTCAAGCCCGGCGAACGGGTCGGCATCATCGGCCGCAGCGGCTCAGGCAAAAGCACCCTGGCGCGGCTGGTGATGGGTTTTTACGAACCCGAAGAAGGCCAGTTGCTGCTCGATGGCCTCGACCTGCGCCAGCTCGATGTCGCCGACCTGCGCCAACAGATCGGCTACGTCGCCCACGACCTGCCGCTGCTGGCCGGCAGCCTGCGCGACAACCTCACCCTCGGCGCCCGCTACATCAGCGACGCGCGCATGCTTGAAGTGGCCGAGCTGACCGGCGTCACCGAACTGGCTCGACAGCACCCGCAAGGCTTCGACCGGCCGGTGGGCGAACGCGGACAATTGCTCTCCGGCGGCCAGCGCCAGGCGGTGCTGCTGGCACGCTCGTTGTTGCTCGACCCGCCGATCATGCTGCTCGACGAACCCACCAGCGCCATGGACAACAGCAGTGAAGACCAGCTGCGGCTGAAACTGCATCAATGGGTGCAGGGCAAAACCCTGTTGCTGGTCACCCACCGCACCTCGATGTTGAGCCTGGTCGATCGCTTGCTGGTGCTGGATAACGGCCGGGTCGTCGCTGACGGTCCGAAAGAAGCGGTCATCGATGCACTGCGCAAGGGCCGTGTCGGCTCGGCGGCGGTCTAGGAGTTGCCCATGTCTGCTTCCACCGATAGCAAGGATCGCGGCTACTTCGACAGCTTCGGCAAAAGCGCCGAGGCCGACTTCATGCCGGAAACCGCCGGCGCCTCGTTGCAGGACTCGCCGCGCAAATCGCGGATCACCGTGTGGCTGGCAGCGGCACTGCTGATCAGCGCGGTGGTCTGGGCCAAATTCGCCGTGCTCGAAGAGGTCACCATGGGCGAAGGCAAGGCGACTCCGTCGAGCAAGGTCCAGGTGATCCAGAACCTCGAAGGCGGCATCGTCACCGAGATTTTCGTTCGCGAAGGCCAGATGGTCGGCAAGGGCGATACCCTGCTGCGCCTGGATGACACGCGCTTTCGCTCGAACAAGGGCGAAAGCGAGGCCGACCGCTACGC
The DNA here is from genome assembly GCF_055484735.1 of Pseudomonas sp. 15C. NCBI lineage: Bacteria > Pseudomonadati > Pseudomonadota > Gammaproteobacteria > Pseudomonadales > Pseudomonadaceae > Pseudomonas > Pseudomonas sp. 15C. The sequence continues at coordinate 4,790 of NZ_JBUDGD010000050.1, forward strand.
GCTTACGGCGCAAGTCGAACGCCTGTCCGCCGAAGCCGAGGGCCGGCCGTTCAAACTCTCCGCGGAGGTGATTGCCAAGGCGCCGCAAGTCGCTGAAGACGAGCGCTCGCTGTACGAACAGCGCCAGCGCCGCCTCGCCAGCGAGCAGCGTACCTTGAGCGAACAGCTGCGGCAGAAAACCCAGGAGCTGGCGGAGTTTCGTTCCAAGCAGGGCCAGTTCAGCTCCAGCCTGGCGTTATTGCAGCAAGAGATGAACATGTCCGAACCGCTGGTGAAGACCGGCGCCGTGTCACCGGTGGAAATTCTTCGCCTCAGGCGCAGCGCGGTGGAAATTCGTGGCTCGCTGAACGCCACCACGCTGGCGATCCCGCGCGCCGAATCGGCGATTGCCGAGATCCGCAGCAAGATCGACGAATCGGAGCAGACCTTCCGCTCCGAGGCCGCCAAAGAGCTCAACGAGAAACGCACCGATCTGTCGAAAATTACCGCCACCAGCATCGCCATCGACGACCGCGTCACCCGCACCACGGTGACTTCGCCAGTGCGCGGGGTGATCAAGCAGATGAAAGTCAACACCATTGGTGGCGTGGTCCAGCCGGGCAGCGACATGGTCGAAATCGTGCCGCTGGAAGACAACCTGCTGATCGAGGCCAAGGTACGCCCGCAGGATGTGGCGTTCCTGCATCCGGGCCAGAAAGCCATGGTCAAGTTCAGTGCCTATGACTACACGATCTACGGCGGCCTGAGCGCCAGACTCGAGCTGATCGGCGCCGACACGATCACCGACGACAAGGGCAACAGCTTCTACCTGATCCAGGTGCGTACCGATAAAAACCATCTGGGCGGGGACGTCAAACCGCTGCTGATCATTCCGGGAATGGTGGCGACGGTGGACATCATCACCGGCGAAAAAAGCGTACTGGATTACCTGCTCAAACCGGTACTGAAAGCGCGGACCGAGGCGATGCGCGAGCGCTAGAGATATCCGGATTTTGTGGTGAATTGACTGGCCCAATCGCTGGCAAGCCAGCTCCCACAGTGTCCGTGTCGACCACAAAACCTGTGAACATCTCAGAACCTGTGGGAGCTGGCTTGCCAGCGATTGGGCCAGCAAGAACACCGACTATCTTTCAGCATGATTACGCTGAAAAGTCTCCTCCCCCATCGCCGCAATCTGCCCTTCGATCAACGCTTCAAACGGCTTGAGCAACGGCTCGAACGAAACCGGCGCTTCCAGGGTCTGCAACGCCTGCACAATCGCCTCGATAGTCGACAATGCCCCAGGCCCCGGCGCCTTGCGCAATCGATAACGCGACACGCCGCCCTCTGCCAGCGTCACCCGTGGCAACGCCGCCAGCAGTGGATTGAGGTGCAGCATCTTGCGTGCCTTGCGCCAGGTACCGTCCGGCACGACCAGCAACAACGGTTCGTCAGTCGGCTCGTAAGCCTGCATCGGCTGCGCATCATCAGCCGGGAATAACAGCCGCGCCTGATAGCCCGGCCGGTTCAACAATGTCGGCAAATCGTCGAACACTTCACCAACGATCAACTCGGCATTGATCAGGCCCAACGCGGCTAGCCGCGCGGTATTCAACGCATGATTGACCTCGCTCGGATGCTGCAACAGCAACACCCGGGTGCGGCTGTCGAGGCTGGGGATCAGTGGGCACAGACAGTGGGTTTGAGGGCGCAGGCAGCGCGGGCATTGTGGTCGGGACATGAAGGGTTACGCCTGATTCAACTGGGCTTTGAGCAAATCGCGGAAGGTCTGGATCAACGGCTCGCGACTGCGACCGCGGCGCATGATCATCGAAAACGGCGCCTGATAGCCGAACGTGGCCGGCAGCAACACGCGCAAGTCGCCCTTGTCGGCCCAGGCCTGGGCGTAGTGTTCCGGCAAATAACCGATGTAAGCACCGGAGAGCACCAGAATCAGCTGCGCTTCCATGCTTTCCACGGTGGCGGCGCTGTGTTTGAAACCATGCCGGGCCAGTTCCGCCTGGCTCCAGTAACCGCGCCCGACCATGCGCTGCTGGGTGATGACCTGCTCGGGAATGCGCCGTTCGTTGAACAGCGGATGGCGACTGCTGCAATACAACCAGTGTTGCTCGCGGTACAGCGGCATGTAGACAAGCCCGCTCATGCGCGTGGAGAACGCGCCGATGGCCAGGTCGAGGCGGTTGTCCTGCACGCCGAGTTGCAATTCATACGGGCTCATCACCGACAAATGCAAATGCACCGCCGGGTGCTCCTGGCTGTAGGCGCCGATGGCTTCGGCAAAGGGCAAGGCCTTGTCACTGACAGTGGAATCGATTACTCCGAGATTGAGGGTGCCACGCAATTCGCCTTTGAGCGCGGCGGCGTATTGCTCGAAGCCCTCGAGCTCGCCGAGCAGGCGCAACGTTTCCTGATGAAACAGCTCGCCCTTGCTGGTCAGGCTGAACCCGCCACGCCCGCGATGGCACAGCACCAGGCCGAGCGCCGCTTCGAGCTGGCTCATGTAGGTGCTGATCGCCGAGGTCGACAGGTTGAGTTCCTGCTGCGCGTTGGCAAAACCCTGATGGCGCACGACGCTGACGAAGATGCGCAAGAGTTTCAGGTCGGGTAAAGCGTTGGCCATTGGTACTCCGGGCTGTGCAACTGTGTGTCTGTGGAAAAAGCCCCTCACCCCAGCCCTCTCCCGGAGGGAGAGGGAGCTGATCTCCATGGCTTTCAAATCCTGAGTTCGACTCGACTTTTCAGATCGATGCAGATTCCGCCAACAACTCGGTCGGCCCCCTCTCCCTCCGGGAGAGGGCTGGGGTGAGGGCAACAATCTTCAGCCCTACACTTCATTCGAACCCGCGAAAGTCTAATCCCCCCACCTCCATTAGTTTAGAAAAATCTGAACTAAGTTTTTGCCCGTAGCGATTCTTCCCCGCCACTACATTTCGCATCATCGCCCCCACAGCGGCGTCCGAACCCGTATTTATCGGCGCGCCGACATAAATAAAACAATGACGATGAGGCCCTACCCGTGGACAAGATTCTTCACCAACCACTGGGCGGCAACGAAATGCCGCGCTTCGGCGGCATCGCCACCATGCTCCGACTTCCCCATGTACCGACCGCTGCCGGTCTGGACGCTGCCTTCGTTGGCGTGCCGCTGGACATCGGCACTTCGCTGCGGCCCGGCACTCGCTTCGGGCCGCGCGACATCCGCACCGAATCGGTAATGATCCGCCCGTACAACATGGCCACCGGTGCTGCGCCGTTCGATTCGCTGTCGGTTGCCGACATCGGTGACGTAGCGATCAACACCTTCAACCTGCTCGACGCCGTGCGCATCATCGAAGAAGCCTACGACAACATCCTCGAGCACAACGTCATCCCGATGACCTTGGGCGGCGACCACACCATCACCCTGCCGATCCTGCGTGCGATTCATAAGAAGCATGGCAAGGTCGGCCTGGTGCATATCGATGCCCACGCCGATGTGAACGATCACATGTTCGGCGAGAAGATCGCCCACGGCACCACCTTCCGCCGCGCCGTAGAGGAAGGCCTGCTCGACTGCGACCGTGTGGTGCAGATCGGTTTGCGCGCGCAGGGTTACACCGCTGATGACTTCAACTGGAGCCGCGATCAGGGTTTCCGCGTGGTGCAGGCCGAAGAGTGCTGGCACAAGTCGCTGGCACCACTGATGGCCGAAGTGCGCGAGAAAGTCGGCGGCGGCCCGGTGTACCTGAGTTTCGATATCGACGGCATCGACCCGGCCTGGGCGCCTGGCACCGGCACCCCGGAAATCGGCGGCCTGACCACCATTCAGGCAATCGAGATCATCCGCGGCTGCCTGGGCCTCGACCTGATCGGTTGCGATCTGGTAGAAGTCTCGCCCGCTTATGACACCACCGGCAACACCTCGCTGCTGGCCGCCAACCTGCTGTACGAAATGCTCTGCGTACTGCCTGGCGTGGTTCATCGCTGAGGGTCGGGTCATGAACGAACGTGATCAGGTTCTGCACGCGGCCGCCGAATTGGTCGCCGCGTTTGCCCGCAACGACCGCGAAGCCTACTTCGGTGCGTTCAGCGCCGATGCGAGCTTCGTGTTTTACACCCTCGAACAGCCACTGCTGTCGCGCGACGCCTGGCAGGCGTTGTGGGACCGCTGGCGCAGCGAGGATGACTTCGAGGTGCTGTCGTGCACCTCAAGCAACGCCTTCGTCAGCCTGCAGGGTGACGTGGCGATTTTCATTCATGACGTGGCCACCGAGCTGCGCATGCAAGGGGAGCAACACTTCAGCCAGGAGCGCGAGACGATTGTTTTCAAAAAACAAGCGTCGAGCCTAGAACAACAAGGCCTATGGCTGGCCTGTCACGAACATTTGTCCGCAATGCCGGAAGGGCTGCCATCCCCTTAGCCAATGGTGACGCTCACGCACGATGAGCGCGCCTGATGATCGGAGCAGATCATGAATAACAACAACAACGAAAAAAGCCTTAGCAGCATTGAAACCAACGGGGTCGAACAGATCCCGGATCATGAGCGCGACGCCCGGCCCAGCGACCTGTTTCGCTTGATCTTCGGCGGCGCCAATACCTTTGCCACGGCGGTGCTGGGCAGTTTTCCGGTGCTGTTCGGTCTGTCGTTTCAGGCCGGCGTCTGGGCGATTGTCCTGGGTGTGGTGGTCGGTGCGCTGATTCTCGCGCCGATGGGCCTGTTCGGCCCGCTCAACGGCACTAACAACGCCGTATCTTCCGGTGCGCACTTCGGCGTGCACGGGCGGATCGTCGGTTCCTTCCTGTCATTGCTGACCGCAATCGCGTTCTTCTCACTGTCGGTGTGGAGTTCGGGTGACGCGCTGGTCGGCGGCGCCAAACGCCTGCTCGATCTGCCGGAAACCGACCTGACCCTGGGCTTGGCCTACGGCTTGTTCGCGTTGCTGGTGCTGACCGTATGCATCTACGGCTTCCGCTTCATGTTGTGGGTCAACCGCATTGCGGTGTGGGCCGCGAGCCTGTTGTTCCTGCTCGGGATCTTTGCCTTTGCGCCGGCGTTCGACAGCCAGTACGCCGGCAGCGTCGCGCTCGGTCAGGCCGGTTTCTGGGCGGCGTTCATTGGCGCGGCGCTGGTGGCGATGAGCAACCCGATTTCCTTCGGTGCGTTCCTCGGCGACTGGTCACGCTACATCCCACGGGCAACGCCGAAGGGCCAGATCATGCTGGCGGTGATCGCGGCGCAACTGGCGACGCTGATTCCGTTCCTGTTCGGCCTTGCCACCGCGACCATCGTGGCGATCAAGGCTCCCGACTACATTGCCGCGAACAATTATGTCGGCGGCTTGCTGGCGGTATCGCCGAGCTGGTTCTTCCTGCCGGTGTGCCTGATCGCGGTGATCGGCGGCATGTCGACCGGCACCACCTCGCTGTATGGCACCGGGCTGGACATGTCCAGCGTGTTCCCGCGTGTGCTGTCGCGGGTCAAGGCGACGTTGCTGATCGGCGTGCTGTCGATTGCCTTCATCTTCATCGGTCGTTTTGCCGCCAACCTGGTGCAGAGCGTGTCGACCTTCGCCGTGCTGATCATCACCTGCACCACGCCATGGATGGTGATCATGATCATCGGCCTGGTGGTGCGTCGCGGCTTCTACTGCCCGGATGACCTGCAAGTGTTCACCCGTGGCGAACAGGGCGGGCGCTACTGGTTCAGCCACGGCTGGAACTGGCGGGGTCTGGGTGCGTGGATCCCGAGCGCGGCGGTCGGCCTGTGCTTCGTCAACCTGCCGGGGCAGTTCGTCGGCCCGCTCGGTGAACTGGCTGGCGGCATCGACATCAGCCTGCCGGTGACCCTGGGCCTGGCGTCGGTGGTGTATCTGACACTGCTCAAGCTGTTCCCGGAACCGCGCGAAGTGTTCGGGCCGACCGATGTGCGCCGGGAAGCTGCAATAAAACCTCAACTGCGTCAGGCCGCCTGACACCGATCCCCGGTGGGAGCGAGCTTGCCCGCGATGACTGCGGCACATCCAACAAAGATGTGCCTGACAGACCGCCATCGCGAGCAGGCTCACGCCTACAAGGGAACTGATTTCAGCCCCAATATAAAAAAGACAATCGGAGACTCGCCATCATGGCTTTGGATTTATTCGTCGTACTCCTCTACGCCGCCGCGATGCTGATACTCGGCTACTACGGCATGCGCAAGGCCAAGACCCACGAGGATTACCTGGTCGCCGGGCGTAACCTGGGGCCGTCGCTGTACATGGGCACCATGGCGGCTACCGTTCTGGGTGGCGCGTCCACCGTCGGCACCGTGCGGCTGGGTTACGTGCATGGCATTTCCGGGTTCTGGCTGTGTGCGGCACTGGGTTGCGGGATCGTCGCGCTGAACCTGTTCCTCGCCAAACCGCTGCTGAAGCTGAAGGTGTTCACCGTCACCCAGGTGCTGGAAAAGCGCTACAACCCGATGGCCCGCACCGCCAGCGCAACCATCATGCTCGCTTACGCGCTGATGATCGGCGTGACCTCGATTCTGGCGATCGGCACCGTGCTGCAAGTACTGTTCGGCCTGCCGTTCTGGATCTCGGTGCTGCTGGGCGGCGGTATCGTGGTGATCTACTCGACCATCGGCGGCATGTGGTCGCTGACCCTGACCGACATCGTCCAGTTCGGCATCCAGACCGTCGGCCTGATGTTCCTGCTGCTGCCGATCTGCCTGTACCGCGTCGTTGGCTGGGATCAACTGGTGGCGCAATTGCCGGCAGCCAGCTTCAACTTCACCAGCATCGGCTGGGACACGATCATCACCTACTTCATGATCTACTTCTTCGGCATCCTCATCGGTCAGGACATCTGGCAGCGCGTGTTCACCGCCAGGAGCGAAAAGGTCGCCAGGTACGCCGGCACTTCGGCCGGGATCTACTGCATCGTCTACGGTCTGGTCTGCGCGCTGATCGGCATGGCCGCGCATGTGCTGATTCCGGATCTGGACAACGTCAACAACGCCTTTGCCGCCATTGTCAAAGTCTCGCTGCCGGACGGCATCCGTGGCCTGGTGATCGCTGCTGCACTGGCGGCGATGATGTCCACCGCCAGCGCCGGCCTGCTCGCCGCCTCCACCACGCTGACTGAAGACCTGCTGCCGAAACTGCGCGGCGGCAAACAATCGAACGTCGCCGTCAGCCGTCTGTTCACCCTGCTGACCGGCGTGGCGGTGCTGGGCATTGCACTGGTGGTCAACGACGTGATCAGTGCTTTGACTCTGGCTTACAACCTGCTGGTCGGCGGCATGCTGATTCCGCTGATGGGCGCGATTTTCTGGAAACGCGCGACCACCGCCGGGGCGATCAGCGCCATGACGCTGGGCTTTATCACTGCGCTGGTGTTCATGGTCAAGGACGGTATGGACGCGAACACGCCGATCTATTACAGCCTCGGGGTCAGTCTGGTGAGCTTCGTGCTGGTCAGCCTGTTTTCGCCGCGTCCGGCGGCTGTGGCGCCTGCGATTTGAACTTGATGTAACGACTTGCTGCTTTCTTCGACGGGTGTGGCGTCGGTTGCCACACCCGTTTTTTTACGTCTGCAGAAAGCCAAAAATCGCAGCCTCCGGCCGCGCCTGCCAGGTATTGGCAAGTGCGGCCGAAGACTGCGATTTCACTGAATCTGGAAATCCGGGGGCGTTAACGCCGACGTGGCTGGCGGCGGCGCTGCTCGTCATCGGTGCGAATCGGCACAGGTTGCATTGGCGGTTCGATCAAGCCGAGCGCAACACCCAAATCGTGCAGCCAGTTTTGAATTTTCTCTTTCATCGTCGTGCCCCCTTCAGGGTGGTGCTGAGCGGCCGGAATTCTGAGGCCGCTTCGCACTGATAATAGTCCGAAGTCCTACGCAATGCTCGGCCAAATCCGCAATGATCTGTTACTGAATTGATCAGGATCGGCTGTCATTGGTTCAGGCTGTTTCGCGGGCTTGCGCCACAGGCGCGGGATAGACCGCTTGCTGCACGTCGATCCAGGCATTCAGATTGGCCCCAAGCATGCCTTTACGCCACATGAGCCACGTTGTCGCACCCACGAACGGCTCGGCCAGCGGATGCACCGCGACGCGCTCGCGCCCCGGCAAACTGGCCAGCATCGACTCGGCCATCAGCGCGACGCCGCTGCCGGCAATCACACAGGCGAGCATGCCTTGATACGACTCGATCTCCATCGCCCGCCCCATCGCCGCGTGATAATGGGCGAACCAGGCTTCCAGCCGCATGCGGTACGAACAGCCCTGGCGAAAGGTGAACACCGCACGCCCCGCGACATCCAGGGCGGTGCGCACCGGCGGATGTTCGGGTTCGGTAATCAACACCAGACGCTCGTCGCACAGCGGCACGCCGTCGAGCCCGGCCAGCTCCAGCGGGCCGTCGACCAGTGCAGCGTCGAGGCGCCCGGTGAGCAAACCTTCCAGCAGCTCGCCGCTCGGCGCTGCCTGCACTTGCAGATTCACTGCGGGATATTGCTGGTGATAGCGCGCCAGCAGTTCGGGCAGATGAATCGCCGCCGTGCTGTACATCGTGCCGAGCACAAAATCCCCGGCCGGTTGCCCGCCCATCACCGCCGCGCTGGCCTGATCGCGCAGGGCGAACAGCTTGCCGGTGTAGTCCAGCAGGACTTTTCCCGCAGGCGACAACTGCAACCGCTGACGCTCACGCACGAACAGTTCGACGCCCAATTGCTCTTCGAGCTGTTTGAGCCGGGTCGACAGATTCGACGGCACCCGATGCAAGCGCTCGGCGGCGCGGGTGATCGAACCTTCCTCGGCGACGGCCTGAAAGATTCGCAGTTGACTGAATTCCACCGACCTTCTCCAGAACAGAACAAGTTACTCACTATTATTCAATTTTAAAGAAAGTCAATCGGTCCTAGCCTGACGGTCATTGCTCTCTCGACGGAAGCCCGACCATGTCGCCTCTGATTCGCTTATCCGCCTGCTTCGTTGCCCTGATGATGGCCATGGGCATCGGCCGTTTCGCCCTGACCCCGCAAATGCCCCACCTGCTCAGCGAAGGCCAGATCGACCTGACGGGCGCAGGCCTGATCGCTGCAGCCAACTACCTCGGTTACCTGCTCGGCGCGGTGGATGCGATGTTTGCGCATCACCCGTCGCAAGTGCAGCGACGCCTGCACGGTGGCTTGTGGCTGTGCGTGTTGCTGACGCTGGCGTCGTTCTGGGCGGATGGCTTCTGGTCGCACTTGCTGCTGCGCTTCGGCACCGGGGTGGCGAGCGCCTGGGTGCTGGTGATGATTACGGCGTTGAGTCAGCCGCTGGCAGCGGCAGCGGGTCGACCACGGCTGGGCGCGCTGGTCTTTGCCGGACCGGGGCTGGGGATTTTTCTGACCGGGTTGCTGGCGCTGGCCTCGCATCGGCTGCAGCAGACATCCGCGACGCTATGGCTGATTTATGCGGCGGCCGCGCTGGTGATGATGTTGAGCGTCTGGCGTCTGTTGCCGACGCCAGTCGCCACGGTTGCAGTGGCTGCGCCGAGGGCGAGCCCGGCGAATCGTGGCATCGGCAGGCTCGCGCTGATTTATGCGTTGTACGGCATCGGCTACATCATCCCGGCGACCTTCCTCTCGCAAATGGCCAATGCGCAATTTGACGGGCGATGGCAGGCCGATCTGTTCTGGCCGTGCTTCGGTCTGGCGGCGGCGCTGGGGGTGTTGCTGGTCAGCCTGCGTCGTCACGATCCGCAAACCACGCGGCACTGGTTGATGGCGACGTTGTGGCTGCAAGCGGGCGGAGTGTTCGCTTGCTTGCTCGGCAGCGGCGTCGGTCTCGGCCTTGGTGTGATCCTGTGCGGCACGCCGTTTCTGGCGTGCATGCAACTGGTGATGCAGCGCTCGCGGGAACTGGCGCCCCACGCCACCCAGCGCAACGCCGGTTTGCTGACTGCCTGCTTTGCCGTCGGCCAGCTCAGTGGCCCGTTGCTGGCGGCATTGAGCAGCCACTTCAGCGGCGGCTTGCAACCGGCGCTGGTGATCGCCGCTTGCGGCTTGCTGATCGCTGGCGGCCTGGCGATGCAGGCGTCTAGCGTTGGCCCAGCGCGCTGCGCAAACGCCGACGCAGCCACTGCTCGGCGCTGACGAAAGTGATGCCGAGCAACACCAGCACGGCGCCGAGAACGAAATTCAGCGTCAGTTGTTCGCCCAGCAGCAACACGCCAAAGGTCACCCCGAACAGCGGCGTCATGAACGAAAACACCGCCAGATTCGCCGCCAGATAGCGACGCAGCAGCCAGAACCAGACCAGGTAACTGAAGAACGACACGACCAGTCCCTGGAACAGCACACTGGCGACCGCCACGGTGGTCAGGTTGACATGAGTGATCTGGCCGCTGAACAGCGCAATCAGCAACAGGCCAAGGAAGCCGACGATCAACTGATAAAAGAGCGTCAACGTCACCGGCGCTTCCGACAGCCGCGAAGCGCGCACCACCACCGTGGTCGCGCCCCAGCAGGCGCCGGCCAGCACGCCAAACGCATCGCCAAGCAGCATGCGCCGATCGAGGTTGTCCCACGACACACCGCCGGCGAAGGCGATCGCGATGCCGATAAAAGCGAGAAGAATCCCCAGCCATTGCAACGGTCGCAGGCGCTCACTGGCCAGCAGAAAGTGCACACCGAGCGCGGTGAAAATCGGCGCGGTATAGAGGAATACAGACATGTGCGCGGCGGTGGTCAGTTGCAGGCCTTCGGCGATAAACAGAAACTCCAGACCGAACAGCGCACCGGCCAGCAAGCCGCCGCGCCAGGTGTTGCCGACCTGACCCCAACCGCCCTTCCAGCAGATCAGCAAGCCGACCAGCAATGCGGAAATCCCCGAACGCGCCGCCGCCTGCATCACCGGTGCGATATCCGCCGCCGCCCACTTGATCAGCACTTGCTGTACACCCCAGATCAGGCACAGGCCAATCATCACTTGCAGGGCAAAGCTATCGGCATTGCGCCGCTCGACACTCACCGCAACACCTCGAACACACACGACATGGGCAGGCCATCCAATGGTCAGAAAACAATGCTGGGGATTATTGATCAGACGCGCGGAAAAAGGCGTCTGGAAAAGACATTTTGTTTATCAGTGACGTCAACTTTTAATGGCGGATGGCTGCGCCATCCATCGCCAGCAGGCTGGCTCCCACACTGATTGTGGTGAATCCCCCAATACTGGGCTGCTCACAATTCCCCTGTGGGAGCCAGCCTGCTGGCGATAGCGGCAGCCGCCACAACATCAATTACCGATCTGTATGACCAAATCGATTCGCCAACAAAAAACCCACCGCACAGGCCACCGCCGTGGCAAAGGCCCCCCACGCCCAGTCCATCAGACTCACCTGCACCGACCAGCCGCGCAACGTCGCCCAGTTGGTCAGGTCGTACGTGCCATACGCCACCAGCCCAAGCAACGCGCCCATCTTCGCCGCACGCTGCCAAGTGAGGGCCGGCAACACCACAAACACCACGCAACCCATAACGTACAGGCAATAAAAAACCGCTGCGGGGATCAGCAGCGGTTTGTCGAGCATCAGCGGACCGAGCAGTTCGCGATAGGTCGGCGCCATCAACAGGCCGAGCCAGACGCCGTCGAGCAAAAGAAACGTCAGCAGCGTGGCGACGTAGGCGATCAGCGTTTTTTTCATCGAACCGTTTCCCTGTGTGCCCATGGAGCATGGGCCATCCAGGGCTCAGGTTAGTTCAATGCGATCGGCATGGATGACAATCTTGCCTTCCTTGTACAGCGAACCGATAGCCTTCTTGAAGTTGCCTTTGCTCACGCCGAACAGGCTGCTGATCAGCGCCGGATCGCTTTTATCGCTGACTGCGAGCGTGCCGCTGTTGTCGCGCAATTTGGCGAGAATCTTCGAACTCAGGCTGCTGGCGGCTTCCTGACCGACAGGTTGCAGGCTCAGGGCAATCTTGCCGTCGGCACGCACTTCCTTGATGTAGCCTTTCTCAAGCATGCCGGCGCGCATGAACTTGAAGATCTCGTTCTTGTGAATCAGACCCCAGTGCTTGTTGTTGATGATCGCTTTGAAGCCCATGTCGGTGGCTTCGGCCACCAGCAAATCGACTTCCTGGCCCGGGCTGTAGTTGGCCGGGGTCTTGTCGAGGTAGCGATCCAGACGCGCCGTGGCGGTGATGCGACGGGTGTGCTTGTCGAGGTAGACGTGCACCACGCAGTATTCGCCGGCGGTCAATTGGCGTTTTTCTTCGGAGTACGGCAGCAACAGATCCTTGGGCAGACCCCAGTCAAGGAACACACCGATGCTGTTGACTTCAACGACCTTCAGGCTGGCAAACTCGCCGACCTGGACTTTCGGTTTTTCTGTGGTCGCGAGCAGTTTGTCTTCGCTATCCAGATAAACAAAAACATTGAGCCAATCTTCATCTTCACTGGGAATATCCTTGGGGATATAACGGTTGGGCAGAAGGATTTCGCCGTCGGCACCGCCATCCAGATATAAACCGAAGTTAGTGTGTTTAACCACTTGCAAACTGTTGTAACGCCCGACTAAAGCCATTTTCCAGAACCCTCATTGCGTGGGCGGCATTCTACCCGTTTTTGGCGTGAGCGTCGGGCGACAGATCCGCGCGTGGCGTTTAATCGGCGCAACGCCTTGATTTATCTGATTGGCGGACGGTCCATATGCCATTCGTCAGACCGACGTGCCCACGCCCGAGCGAATACTCAACACCTGCTCCAGATAAATCTTCTTATTTAAAACAGCAGGTTAGACGGTTATCTCAGAGATAGAAGCGATAATGATGCAGCGCAGCGGTCGGTTATTCCGAAGGATATTTACCAAGCAATTGTCAAGTTATTCCTGTACGATGCCTGGCCGAGTTACTTTCTACAGGTTAATGGCCGCCATGCGTGTAAAAGCATCCACCAGCAAAGCAAAGCCAGCTCCAGCCGTTGAAACCAGCGAATCGATCAACGATCAGATCGCCGCGTTCCTCAAGTCCGGCGGCGAGATTCAGCAAATTGCCAAAGGCGTCAGTGGCCAGACATTCGGCCCGTCCAAGCAGATCAGCCTGGGCAAGAAGTAATACCCGGTTTTACACCCGTCCAGAGGCGCTTTGAGCTTCGAAGCGTCTGGACTGGCACCGCGCAATTCCCTCCGCATTAAACAAAAATCCCTGAAAATCGACGAACGGCCCTCAATGCCGAGCATTCGCCGGTATCCTTGCACGCGTCTAGATCAAGCGTTTCAGCAGGCGCAGCCCTGCCCTCGCGGTTCATGGAGTGACGCATGCGCCCATCTTCCTGTTTATTGCTCGTCAGCCTTTGCGCCAGCGCGTCCGCGTTTGCGCAGGTATTTCAGCGTGAACTGGGCGACTTCGACCTCAAGCTCGGCACCACCCCGAGCCGCAGCATGGCCCAGGGTCTGGTCAAACCGGCGGCGGTCGGCTCGTTCCACGGCGGCCTCGATCTGAGCCATGACAGCGGCCTGTACGTCGGCCAGTACGCACCGAGCATGGGCCTGACGCCGGGCAAGGATCTGGAAATCGACTCCTACGTAGGCTTCAAGCAGCCTTTCGATCAGGTCCTCGGCTACGAAGTCGGCATGATCCACTACAGCTATCCCAGCGTGGATACCCTCGACAGTCAGGAACTGTTTGGCGGCCTGACCCTGCTCGGCAGCCGTTTCGGCGTGGCCCTCAGCAACGACCCGGACAAACAGAACAACACCCTGTTTGCCGACCTCGGCGGCAATCAGCCGTTCGGCATCGGCGTCAGCATGAAATACACCACGCACCAGCTGAACACGCCGGTGGCGGTGGACGGCGGGTACGTCAGCAGTTTCACCGATTGGTCGGTGAAGTTGTCGCGGCCGTTCATGGGCGTCGACCTCGACCTGATCTACAGCAATTCCAGCCTCAGCGGCGACGATTGCTCGGCCTATTCCGGGCACAACAGCCAGTGCGATGGCCTCGTCACCCTGAAAGCCGCACGCGCGTTCTATTGATCGGCTGAACTGCCGCGCGCATCCCGCATCACATAAGAATCAGATTTCCGACGCCAGGCTCTCGCAAGGATTTGCCCATGTCTCGCTGGTTCAAACACATCGCCGCTTTATTGATCTTCACCCTCGCCCTCGGCGCCTGTAGCCGTGTCGGCCTGGCCTACCGCAATCTCGACGTGATCATTCCATGGACGCTCGGCGATTACCTGGACATGAACGGCGAGCAGAAAGACTGGTTCAACGAACGGCTCAGGGAACATTTGAGCTGGCACTGCACCACGCAATTGCCCGGTTATCTGGATTGGCTCGATCGCCTGCAAAGCATGGTCGAAAGCAATCAGGTCACCGACGCTGCCCTGCAGGAACGCACCGCCGAAGCCAAACAGGCGATCGCCCAGACTGCTCGGGAAATCACGCCGTCGGCCATTGAGCTGCTGCAGGGTCTGGATGACAAACAGGTAGCGGAAATGAACGACGCCTTCGCCAAGGACTTGCGCAAGCGCCAGAAGGAATACGTCGAGCCGCCGGTGGCGCAACAGATCAAGGAACGCGGCGAGCGTATGGAAAAACGCCTCGGCGACTGGCTCGGCCCACTCAGCGACAGGCAAAAACAACGGGTGGCGCAGTGGTCCGCGGCGCTAGGCGATCAGAACACCCAATGGATCGCCAACCGCGCCCATTGGCAGCAGCAATTCAGCGCCGCCGTGGCACAGCGCCAGAGCCCTGAGTTCGCCCAACGCATCGAGACGCTGCTGGTCAACCGTGAGCGTTTATGGACGGCGGACTACCGCAAGGCCTACGCCAACACCGAAGCACAGGGCCGCGCGCTGGCAGTGGACCTGATGGCCGACAGCACGCCGCAGCAGCGTGAACGCTTGTTGAAAAAGATCGAGGGCGTGCGTAAGGATTTCAACGACCTGAAGTGCCTGAAGGGCGCAAAGAAACCCTGAGAAAATCGAGATCCCCTGTAGGAGTGAGCCTGCTCGCGATAGCGGTGGTTCAGTCATCAGTGATGTGACTGATCGACCGCTATCGCGAGCAGGCTCACTCCTACAGGTTCAGGTGTTGGCTTCAGGCAATCTGGGCCTTGGACGCCACTTCATCAAACGTCAACTCATCCAGCGCATCCTCCTGCTCATCCAGCACCTGACGCGGATGGTCATTGCCCGGAATGCTGCTGTCGATCAGGCTCAGCAGGCTCGCACCGCGCGGGGTCAGGACGAAGTTTTCGCCGTTGCCACCCTCGTCCTCTGGCCGTGGCTCGATGAAACCGCGTTCCAGCAGCAATTTCTCGTATTGGCACGCCTGCGTTTTCAGATGATCCAGGTTTTCCACCGGCTCACCCGACGCCGCCATATTCGCGGCGTGCTCCTCGGCATAGGGGCGCGGCGTGAAACTGTGTCCGGCGCTGTTCTGAACTTCATGCAGCAAGCGTTCAATCAAATCCCAATTGTATGTGGTCATCCTGATTCAACCTCCGGTGCGCATCGGTAATGGTGCGTTCTCAGGTTGTGACCGGAGCGGCGCACAGCCGTTCAGCCGCGTTTCCGGCACTGACCGACCGGCGGTCTGTCGATTTGCCCGGCGGTTGAACGACTAGTCTTAAACAGCCGGTTCAACCCCGCAGGAGACATCGTCATGAACGTCGAAAACCATCCGGTGGTATCGCGCGAAGAATGGCTCGCCGCGCGCCAGCAACACCTGGCCCAAGAAAAAGCCTTCACCCGCGAACGCGACCGTCTCAGCGCCGAACGCCGCGCCTTGCCCTGGGTCAAGGTCGACAAGGATTACCACTTCCAGGGCCCGAACGGCGAACTGAAGCTCACCGACCTGTTCGGCAAGCACAGCCAGCTGATCATCTATCACTTCATGTTCGCCAAGGGCTGGCAGGAAGGCTGTCAGGGTTGCTCGTTTCTCAGCGACCACATTGACGGCGCCAACCAGCATCTGGCCCATCACGATGTCGCCGTGGTGGCCGTGTCTCACGCACCGTTCAGCGAGTTTCAGGATTTCAAGAAACGCATGGGCTGGAAATTCGACTGGGTGTCGTCAGAGGGTTGCGACTTCAATTATGACTTCGACGTATGTGCACGCGTGGCCGACGTCGCAGCAGGAACGGCTACCTATAACTACGAGAAAACCGACAGCGCCGAGGAAGAAATGCCCGGGTTAAGCGTGTTTTATCGCAACGACCAAGGCGAGATTTTCCACACCTACTCAACCTATGCACGAGGCCTGGACATGCTGGTCGGCGCCTATCACTACCTTGACCTCACGCCCAAGGGCCGCAATGAAGACGAGATCATGGAATGGGTGCGGCATCATGATCGGTATGAAGAAGCTATCCGCTCCGGTTGCAGCCACGGCAGTTGAGACGAATTCGGGATGAACTTTTCCCTGCGTCTCGCCCTCAACCGCGTAACCCGCCTTAACCGGAACTGAGGCCTGCCCCGATGAAAACTCTGATCAAGCTCATCCTCGCCGCTACGCTCGTCTGCGCCCTGCCCGTCTGGGCTTGCACGCCGGAAGAAGCGACGATCAAACGTGAACAACTGGCGAAGGAAGTCTCGAAACTGACCGAGCAGAACCCGGAAAAAGCCAAGGAGATCAACGCTGAGTTGCAGAAAATGGACCTGGGCACGGCGAGCGCCGATCTGCCCGACAAATGCCAGTTGATCGACCAGCGTCTGAAAGAACTGGGCTCGGCAGAGAAAAAAGCTGATAGCTGAAGACATAAAAAAACCGGACATCGTCCGGTTTTTTTGTGCGCGTATTAAACGCTTACTCAGCCGCAGGCTCGGCCGGTTTGCGGCGCTTGAGCGGGGCCATGCCGTCGCTGCTCACCAGTGAATCCGGTTTTGGCCGGTTGGCGCTCTTGCGCTTGGTCGGCGTCTTGGCCGCGGTTTTCTTCTTGTCGCCCTTGGCGTCAGTCTTTTTCTTTTTCACGCCAACAGCCTTGCCCGAGGCCTTGACCTTTTTCGGCCCGCTGTAGGTGCCTTTGACTTCCTTGATGGTGCGGCGCTCGAAGCTCTGCTTCAGATAGCGCTCGATGCTCGACATCAGGTTCCAGTCGCCATGGCAGATCAGCGAGATCGCCAGACCGTCGTTACCGGCACGCCCAGTACGACCAATGCGGTGCACGTATTCATCGCCGCTGCGTGGCATGTCGAAGTTGATCACCAGATCCAGACCATCAACGTCCAGACCACGGGCCGCAACATCGGTCGCCACCAGAATCTTCACGCCGCCCTGCTTCAGGCGATCGATCGCCAGTTTGCGATCCTTCTGGTCTTTTTCGCCGTGCAGCACGAACGCCTTGTATTCCTGCGCCACCAGGCGGCCGTAGATGCGGTCGGCCATGGCGCGGGTATTGGTGAAAACAATCGCTTTCTGGTAGGTCTCGTTGGCCAGCAGCCAATTCACAATCTGCTCTTTGTGCTGATTGTGGTCAGCAGTGATGATTTGCTGACGGGTGGTCGAGTTCAGTTGGCTGACCGCGTTGAGCTGCAAGTGCTCAGGGTTGTTCAGCACCTTGCCGATCATCTCGCGCAGGCCGGAACCGCCGGTGGTGGCGGAGAACAGCATGGTCTGCTGACGGTTCGGGCATTCATCGACCAGACGCTGCACATCTTCGGCAAAACCCATGTCGAGCATGCGGTCGGCTTCGTCGAGCACCAGCACTTCGACTTCCTTGAGGTCGAGGTTGCCGGCGTTGAGTTGCTCGATCATCCGGCCAGGAGTGCCGATGAGGATGTCCGGCACTTTGCGCAGCATCGCCGCCTGGACCTTGAAGTCTTCGCCGCCGGTGATCAGGCCGGATTTGATGAAGGTGAACTGCGAGAAGCGTTCGACTTCCTTCAAGGTCTGCTGGGCCAGTTCGCGGGTTGGCAGCAGGATCAGCGTCTTGATGCTGACGCGAATCTTCGCCGGGCCGATCAGGCGATTGAGGATGGGCAGAACGAAAGCGGCGGTTTTGCCACTACCGGTTTGCGCCGTCACCCGCAGATCACGCCCCTGGAGCGCCAGCGGAATGGCCGCGGCTTGCACAGGCGTTGGCTCGACAAATTTCAGCTCGGCCACAGCTTTAAGCAGGCGTTCGTGCAGGGCGAATTGGGAAAACACGGGTGCTACCTCGAAGATATGCAAAAAAACAGCTGCATAGGTTACCGGTTTCGAGCGCTCAGGCCGAGTTTCTTTGTGCAAACGGGCGCAATCAGTGGTTTTTTTGTTGCCTGAGTTGTCTCCAATCGTAATACGCAGCGTCTTAAATGCTCTAATCCCCCCTCGCGCCTTATAGAAGAAACGTTTCGCTTATGGATATCAAACAGCTCTGGCTCAAAGCTCAGGACCTCTGGGGCACCCTGGAACAGCACCCGCTGTTGCAATCAGGGCTGGCGCTGATGGTGCTGCTGGTTATCGCCCTTGTCCTCGGACGAGTGGCGCGCTATCTGATCCTGCACGCCAGCCGCATGCTCGGGCGTCAGCCAGCGCTGCACTGGATCAACGACTTTCGTCACAACAAGGTGTTTCAGCGTCTGGCGCAGATGACGCCGTCGCTGGTGATTCAGTTCGGCCTGCACCTGGTGCCCGAGCTGAGCAAAAACGCGATGAACTTCCTTGGCAACGTGGCGCTGGCGTTCACCATTCTGTTCCTGCTGCTGGCGGTCAGCGCCCTGCTCAATGCCCTGCTCGACATCTATGCGCGTACCGAACATGCACGTACGCGCTCGATCAAGGGCTACGTGCAACTGGCGAAAATGGTCTTGTACGTGTTCGGCGCGATCATCATCGTCGCCACCCTGATCGACCGCTCGCCGCTGTTGCTGCTGTCCGGTCTGGGTGCGATGTCGGCGGTGATTCTGTTGGTCTACAAGGACACCCTGCTGTCATTCGTTGCCAGCGTGCAACTGACCAGCAACGACATGCTGCGGGTCGGCGACTGGATCGAGATGCCGCAGGTTGGCGCCGACGGCGATGTGGTCGATATCACTCTGCACACGGTCAAGGTGCAGAATTTCGACAAGACCATCGTCTCGATCCCGACCTGGCGGTTGATGTCCGAGTCGTTCAAGAACTGGCGCGGCATGCAGCAATCGGGCGGGCGGCGGATCAAGCGCAGCCTGTTCATCGACGCCAGCGGCGTGCGCTTCATCCGTGACGATGAAGAAGAAAAGCTCTCGCAAGTGCACCTGCTGACCGACTACATGAGCCGCAAGAAAGCCGAACTCAAGGCCTGGAATGAGGCGCAGGGTAACGTCGCGGCGATGTCGGCCAACCGCCGGCGCATGACCAACATCGGCACCTTCCGCGCCTATGCGCTGGCGTACTTGAAGAGTCACCCGGAGATTCAGCCGAACATGACCTGCATGGTGCGGCAGATGCAGACAACCGCCCAGGGCATTCCGCTGGAAATCTACTGTTTCACCCGCACCACCGTTTGGGCCGATTACGAGCGGATTCAGGGGGACATTTTCGATTACCTGCTGGCGGTGTTGCCGGAGTTTGGCTTGAGTCTGTATCAGCAGCCGAGTGGTGGGGATTTGCGTTCGGGGTTGTTGCCGGCGGTGTTGGGTTCGGCGAGCATTCCCGAGCCTGAAAAGCATTTGATGTAGTTCACAAACGAATGTGGGAGCCAGCCTGCTGGCGATTGAGGTGTGTCAGTCACATCGATAATGACTGACACTCCGCTATCGCCAGCAGGCTGGCTCCCACAGGGTTATATGTGAATCAAGAGTTATGCGGTCGCCGGGGATTTGCGGATACCCAACCGGCTGATCCAAACGGCGGCGAGAATCACACTCCCGCCAAGGAACAACCGCCCCAGTTCCTCATGCTGATTCCAGATCAGCAGGTTCAACAACAACCCCACCGGCACATGCAGGTTGTTCATCACCGCCAGCGTGCCGCCGTTGACCATGCACGCGCCCTTGTTCCACCAGTACAGACCCAACGCCGTTGACACCAGCCCCAGAAACAACAACACGCCCCATTGCAGTGGCGCTTCGGGCAGAAAATTGGCTTTACCGAACAGCAGAAACGCCGGCAATACCACGGCGAGTGCGCCGAGGTAGAAGTAGCCGAAGCGCCGGTAATGCGGCAGATCGCTCGGGTGTTTCGCCACCAGATGCTTGTACAGCACCTGCCCCGCCGCGTAAGTGAAGTTGGCCAGTTGCAACAGCAGGAACCCCATGAAGAAATCCGGGCTGATGCTGTCGAAGCGAATCACCGCCGCCCCGCCCACCGCCACCAGCGCAGCAATCAACGCCCAAGGATTAAAGCGGCGGTTCAGCGCGTCTTCGATCAACGTCACATGCAGCGGCGTCAGGATGGTGAACAGCAAGACTTCCGGCACGGTCAGCACACGGAAGCTCAGGTACAGGCAGACGTAAGTCACACCGAACTGCAATGCGCCGATCAGCAGCATGCCGCGCATGAACGCCGGCTCCACCGAACGCCAGCGCGTCAACGGAATGAACACCAGCCCGGCCAGCACCACGCGCACCAGCACCGCAAAATAACTGTCGACATGCCCCGCCAGGTATTCGCCGATCAGACTGAAGGAAAACGCTTGGATCAGCGTGACAAAAAGTAGATAGCCCATGCTCGCCTCGGAAATCGAATGGCGGCGACGATAGCGGTTTTCGATTCTGCAACCAACACAAATCCCCTGCAGGAGTGAGCCTGCTCGCGATCGCGGTCGTTCAGGCGCATCTGTATTGGCTGACACACCGTCATCGCGAGCAGGCTCACTCCTACAAGGGGAATTATGTCGATCATCAAATCCCAGGCAAAAAAAAGCCCGATCTCGCTAAAGCGTTCAATCGGGCTACAGCACTCAGGAGCAAAAGTGCAAAGGGAGGTTCGTTGCGCGTAAAGCCTTGAAGGGGTTGCGCCAGGTCACTAGACCATCCAGCGATTATCTGGCGATTAACATATCAAGCGACCTGGGACAGTTTGGCGTTGGCCTGATTGAGGCCCTTCTCCTGGAAGTCGCCACCGAGGTTCATGCCCTCGGCGTGAATGAACGTCACGTCGTGGATGCCGATGAAACCCATGACCTGACGCAGATACGGTTCCTGATGATCCGCCGGGCCACCGGCATACACCCCGCCACGTGCCGTCAAGACAAAGGCACGCTTGTCATTGAGCAGGCCTTGCGGACCGCTTTCGGTGTACTTGAAGGTCACCCCGGCGCGCAGCACATGGTCCAGCCAGGCCTTGAGCGTGCTCGGAATGGCGAAGTTGTACATCGGCGCCGCCATCACCAGCACGTCGGCCGCCAGCAGCTCATCGGTCAAGGCGTTAGAGCGGTCCAGCGAGGCTTGTTCGATTTCGTTACGTTGTTGCGCAGGCTTCATCCAACCGCCCAGCAGGTTGGCGTCCAGGTGCGGCACCGGGTTAACGGCGAGGTCACGCACGGTGATCTGATCGTTCGGGTGCGCGGCTTTCCACTGAGCGATGAAGGTCTGGGTCAGTTGACGGGAAACCGAGTCTTGCTGACGGGCGCTGCTTTCGATGATCAGAACGCGGGACATGCTGTGTAGCCTCCATCCGAATATGTTGTAGGTCGATGGAGTGAACATTAAACAGGGCTGAATCGATTAAAAAGCGCAATTATCCGCTGTAACCGATCGATAAATTCGTTTATAAGCTAACCCATACCCCTTGTAGGAGTGAGCCTGCTCGCGATAGCGGTGGATCAGCCGATATCACCGGCAACTGACACACCCGCTATTGCGAGCAGGCTCACTCCTACAGGGGATTACCGTTATTTCGGGGTGCAGGTCAGTTTGATGCGCAGCTTGATGATTTCGCGGGTGAACTTGGCCGTGGCGTTTTTATGTTTGCCGGCCGGCACGTCGATACTGCGCGTGCGCGGCGCTTCCGGACCGTTGCTGAATACCGCGCGACACGTCGCATCGACGTCACCGTAGTTGGCCACCCGAATCGAGCCGATGTCGTTATCGGTGTCGAAGGTCTCGTAGTCGATCTTCATGCCGTTGAGGTCTTTCTGCACATCGATCGGATAAGCAAAAGCCGTCAACGGCAGCAACGCCAGCACCACACAACAGAATTTTTTCATTCGCCGCTCTCCATGGGGAACGGCCAGCTTAGGACAAGAGGAGCTATTGATGAAAGCGCCCCGCGTGACACTGGATCAATGGCGAACGTTGCAGGCCGTGGTCGACCACGGCGGATTCGCCCAGGCCGCTGAGGTCTTGCACCGTTCGCAGTCGTCGGTGAGCTACACCGTGGCGCGCATGCAGGACCAGCTCGGCGTGCCGCTGCTGCGCATCGACGGCCGTAAAGCCGTGCTCACCGAAGCCGGCGGCGTGCTGCTGCGCCGTTCCCGGCAACTGGTGAAACAGGCCAGCCAACTCGAAGACCTTGCCCACCACATGGAGCAAGGCTGGGAAGCCGAAGTGCGGCTGGTGGTCGACGCGGCGTACCCGAGCGCGCGTATCGTGCGGGCATTGACCGCGTTCATGCCGCAGAGCCGCGGCTGCCGGGTGCGTCTGCGCGAAGAAGTATTGTCGGGCGTTGAGGAAGTCCTGCTCGAAGGCGTTGCCGACCTGGCGATCACCGGTCTGAGCATTCCCGGTTATCTGGGTGCGGAATTAAGTGACGTCGAGTTCGTCGCCGTCGCCCACCCTGATCACCCGTTGCACCGGCTCAATCGCGAGCTGAGCTTTCAGGATCTGGAGACCCAGATGCAAGTGGTGATCCGCGACTCCGGTCGCCAGCAGCCGCGCGATGTCGGCTGGCTCGGCGCCGAACAACGCTGGACGGTCGGCAGCCTTGCCACTGCCGCAACGTTTGTCAGCAGCGGACTGGGCTTTGCATGGCTGCCCCGGCACATGATCGAGCGGGAACTCAAGGATGGCTCGCTGAAACTGCTACCGTTGGACCGAGGCGGCAATCGCAATTCCAGCTTCTATCTGTATTCGAACAAGGACAAACCCTTGGGCCCGGCCACGCAAATCCTTATCGAACTGCTGCGCACCTTCGATACCTTGCCGCTGGACGCCCCGTTCGCCGCCCCCGAGCAAGCCTGACACGGAGTTCACCGATGGCCTTTTTCGAGCACGATGGTTGCAGCCTGCACTACGAAGAATATGGCCACGGCGCCCCGTTATTGCTGGTCCACGGGCTTGGTTCGAGCACGCTGGACTGGGAGATGCAGATCCCGGCACTGGCCGCGCATTACCGGGTGATCGTCCCGGATATTCGCGGTCACGGCCGCTCGGACAAGCCGCGTGAGCGTTACAGCATCGCCGGTTTCAGCGCCGACCTGCTCGCGCTGATCGAATATCTGAACCTCGGCCCGGTGCACTATGTCGGCCTGTCGATGGGCGGGATGATCGGCTTCCAGCTCGGCGTCGATCAGCCGCAGGCACTGAAAAGCCTGACCATCGTCAACAGCGCACCACAGGTCAAACTGCGCAGCCGCGACGATTACTGGCAGTGGTTCAAGCGCTGGAGCCTGATGCGCCTGCTCAGCCTCGAGACCATCGGCAAAGCCCTCGGCAGCAAGCTTTTTCCCAAGCCGGAACAGGCCGACCTGCGACGAAAAATGGCCGAACGCTGGGCAACAAACGACAAACGTGCTTATCTCGCCAGCTTCGATGCGATTGTGGGTTGGGGGGTTCAGGAACGACTTTCCCGGGTGACCTGTCCAACCCTCATCGTCAGCGCCGACCGCGACTACACGCCTGTGGCGCTGAAAGAAACCTATGTAAAACTGCTACCGAATGCGCGGCTGGTGGTGATCGCCGACTCGCGCCACGCCACCCCGCTCGATCAACCCGAACGCTTCAACCACACGCTGCTGGAGTTTCTCGCCGCAGCCGACATTCAATCTCAGGATCACTGACCCATGCTGAAAAAACTCGCCCTCGCCGCTGGTACCGTGCTGTTTGCCGCCAACCTGATGGCTGCCACCCCAGCCAAGGCGCCCCATGTTTTGCTCGACACCACCAACGGCCAGATCGAAATCGAACTGGACCCGGTCAAGGCACCGATCAGCACCAAGAACTTTCTTGAGTACGTCGACAGCGGCTTTTACACCAACACGATTTTCCACCGCGTGATCCCGGGCTTCATGGCACAGGGCGGCGGCTTCACTCAACAGATGCAACAAAAAGACACCAAGGCGCCGATCAAGAACGAAGCCAGCAACGGCCTGCACAACGTTCGCGGCACCCTGTCGATGGCCCGCACCTCCAACCCGGATTCGGCCACCAGCCAGTTCTTCATCAATGTGGCTGACAACGCGTTCCTCGATCCGGGCCGTGATGCCGGTTACGCGGTGTTCGCCAAAGTGGTCAAGGGCATGGACGTCGTGGATATCATCGTCAACTCGCAAACCACTACCAAACAAGGCATGCAAAACGTGCCTGTCGACCCTGCGATCATCAAGTCGGCCAAGCGCATCGACTGATTGCTGCAGGGCATTACGAGCGGCGACGGCCTGATCCCGCGCCGCTCACACTGATAAAAGGAGAGCCCGTTTTCCGGGCGATTATCTGATGCTCTATCGCCGTTTCGAACAACTGATCGATATCTTCCGCGACGCCCCGACGGCGTCTCCTCCAGACCGCGTCTGGCCTTTCTATACCTATTATCTGAAGCAGGTCTGGCCGAGTTTCGCCGCCCTGCTGGTCGTCGGCCTGTTTGCTTCGCTGATCGAAGTGGCGCTGTTCAGTTACCTGAGCCGCATCATCGATCTGGCGCAGGGCACGCCCAACCCGAATTTCTTCAGCGACCACGCCCTCGAACTGACGTGGATGCTGGTGGTGGCCCTGGTGCTGCGGCCGATCTTTTTCGCCCTCCACGACCTGCTGGTGCACCAGACCCTGAGCCCCGGCATGACCAGCATGATTCGCTGGCAGAACCACAGCTACGTGCTCAAGCAGAGCCTGAATTTCTTCCAGAACGACTTCGCCGGGCGCATCGCCCAGCGGATCATGCAGACCGGCAACTCGCTGCGTGATTCGGCGGTGCAGGCGGTCGACGCGTTGTGGCACGTGGTGATCTATGCGATCAGTTCGCTGGTGCTGTTCGCCGAGGCCGACTGGCGCTTGATGATTCCGCTGCTGACGTGGATCGTCGCCTACATCGGCGCGCTGTATTACTTCGTCCCCCGCGTCAAAGAACGCTCGGTGGAAGCTTCCGACGCGCGCTCGAAACTGATGGGCCGCATCGTCGACGGCTACACCAACATCGCCACGCTGAAACTGTTCGCCCACACCAACTTCGAACAGCACTACGCCAAAGAGGCCATCGAAGAACAGACCGTCAAAGCACAAATGGCCGGCCGTGTGGTGACCAGCATGGACGTGACGATCACCACCATGAACGGCTTGCTGATCGTCGGCACCACGGCGCTGGCCTTGTGGCTGTGGACGCAGTCGCTGATCACGGTCGGGGCGATTGCCCTGGCGACCGGGCTGGTGATCCGCATCGTCAACATGTCCGGCTGGATCATGTGGGTGGTCACCGGGATCTTCGAAAACATCGGCATGGTCCAGGACGGTTTGCGCACCATTTCGCAACCGGTCAGCGTCACCGATCACGAGCAGGCCAAACCGTTGCAAGTGGCCCGTGGCGAAGTGCGTTTCGAGCACGTGGATTTTCACTACGGCAAAAAACGCGGGATCATCGGCGACCTCAACCTGAACATCAAACCGGGGGAAAAGATCGGTTTGATCGGCCCGTCCGGTGCTGGTAAATCGACGCTGGTCAACCTGCTGCTGCGCCTGTACGACGTCGAGGGCGGGCGGATTCTGATCGATGGCCAGAACATCGCCGAAGTCGGCCAGGAAAGCCTGCGCGAGCGTATCGGCATGATCACTCAGGACACCTCCTTGCTGCACCGTTCGATCCGCGACAATTTGCTTTATGGCAAACCCGATGCGACCGACGCCGAACTCTGGGAAGCGGTGCACAAGGCTCGCGCCGATGAGTTCATTCCGCTGTTGTCCGATGCCGAGGGCCGTACCGGCTTCGACGCGCATGTCGGTGAACGCGGGGTGAAACTGTCCGGCGGCCAGCGGCAACGTATCGCCATCGCTCGGGTGCTGCTCAAGGACGCACCGATCCTGATCATGGACGAAGCCACCTCGGCGCTGGACTCAGAGGTCGAAGCGGCGATTCAGGAAAGTCTGGAAACTTTGATGCAGGGCAAAACCGTGATCGCCATTGCCCACCGCCTCTCGACCATTGCGCGGATGGACCGGTTGGTGGTGCTGGAAAACGGCAAGATCGCCGAAAGTGGTACCCACGCCGAATTGCTCGCCCATCGCGGCTTGTACGCGCGGCTGTGGGCGCATCAGACCGGAGGCTTTGTCGGCATCGATTAAATCTGCCGAACACCACAAGACCTGTAGGAGTGAGCCTGCTCGCGATGGCGGAGTGTCAGCATCAATAACATTGACTGACACACCGCCATCGCGAGCAGGCTCACTCCTGCAAGGGTTCTAGGTCTGGCGGTAGGGCAAGGCGCTGCGGGCTTCTTCGGCATAAGCAAGGACGCCGGCCCGTTCCTGCTGGAGGAAATCTTTCACCGCCGCCTTCAACCCCGGGTGGCGCAAGTAATGCCACGAATGGGTGATCACCGGCTCGAACCCGCGAATCAACTTGTGTTCACCCTGCGCACCGGCATCAAAGCGCTGATAGCCGTGGGCGATCGCATAGTCCATGCCCTGATAGAAACACGTCTCGAAATGCAGCCGATCGAACTCGGCCAGGCAGCCCCAGTAACGTCCGTAGAAACTGTCGCCACCGACCAGACTAAAGGCCATCGCCACCGGCCGAGAACCTTGTTTGGCCAGTACCACGCGAATCGCTTCGGGCATGCGCTCGGCGAGCAGACTGAAAAACTCACGGGTCAGGTACGGCGCCTGGCGCCGCACCGCGTAGGTATTGGCGTAGCAGGCGTAGACGAAATCCCATTGCGCCTCGTCCAGCTCACGCCCCTCCAGCCACTCGAATTCGAAGCCCTGCTCCGCCACTTGCTCACGCTCCTTGCGCATCTGTTTGCGCTTGCGTGAACTGAGCGCATCGAGGAAATCCTGGAAGTCGCGGTAGCCGCGATTCTGCCAGTGATACTGGCAGCCAATGCGCTGCAGCCAGCCAAGCTGTGCGGCCATCGCCGCGTCGGTGAACGGGTCGGTGAAATTGATGTGCGCGCTGGAAAGCCCTTCGATCTCCAGATAGCCCGGCAAACTCTTGAGCAGTTCGTAACCGTCTTCGACCTTCGCCGCCAATAGCCGCGGACCGCCGACCGGGCTGAACGGCACGGCGCTGAGATACTTGGGGTAATACTCGATGCCGGCACGGGCACAGGCGTCGGCCCAGCCGTGATCGAAAACGTATTCGCCGTAGGAATGCCACTTGCGATAACCGGGTAACGCGGCGATCAGGCGATCCCCTTCAACATGCAGCAAATGCTCGGGCTGCCAACCGCTGTGCGGGCCGACGCTGCCGCTGTCCTCCATCGCACTGAGGAAAGCGTGACGCAGAAACGGCTGGTTTTCCGGCACCAGTGCGTCCCAGCTCGCCGGGGCGATTTGCGACAGGTTTTGCAGGCATTGCAACGGCATCGACAAGCTCTCCAGACAGACTTCAGCGCCCGGCGAGTATCGCCGATTGCGCACGGTTGCACACCCGCCATCGCGACGACAGTGCTCTAGCCCGATAGTTCAGGGCGCATCGCGATCGTCATCAACCTGCCATCACCGTGCCACTGCTCTGTCATAAACGATCGCGATACTGGCGCCTGTTTTTAGAGCGCCGGGTTCTAGCCCGGACACAGTTTTCCGACGTCAACGTCGGTTGTGCCCAGGATGGTTCAGCCATCCCTTTCATCTTCGGAGATTGCTATGCGTCTTGCTTCCACGAAAACTGCGGCAGCCCTGTGTGGCGGCCTGTTGCTGGCCATGAGTGTTCCGGCCAGTGCCGCAGTCGACGCCAAACTGCTCGACATGCTCAAGGCCAACGGTTCGATTTCCCAGGCGCAGTACATCGAACTGCAAACGGAGCTGGCCAAGGATCAGAAGGCTCAGCAAATCGCCCAGCAGGCGCAGCAAGAGACCAACGAACAAGTCGCGGCTGTCGCCAAGAAGAGCAACGAACAAAGCGCCTTCGACCAGAAACTGGCCTGGGCGGCCAAGACCCAGTTCAAAGGCGATGTGCGTGTCCGTCAGGAAACCATCAAGATCGACGGCGAACCGAACAACGGCGGCCGCGACAAGGACCGTCAGCGCATCCGTGCCCGTCTGGGCGCCTATACCGAGATCAACCCACAGGTCGACACCGGCATTCGTATCGCCACTGGCGGCGGTGACGACGCGCGTTCGACCAACCAGGACCAGGACAACTACTTCGACAAGAAGCAGATCTGGCTCGACCTCGGCTACATCGACTACCACCCTGACCAGATCAAGAACCTGCACGTCATCGGCGGCAAGATGCTGCAACCGTGGGTGAGCATGGGCGACGTGATCTGGGACAGCGATATCAACCCGGAAGGTCTGGCACTCACTTACAAGTACCCACTGGGCGGCAGCGCCGAGCTGTTCGGCAGCCTGGGTAACTACAACCTCAAGGACAACGTCGACGGCGACGGCGTGCAGTTCCGCCACGACCTGCGTCTGACCGCCGGCCAGTTGGGCAGCCGCTTCAACATCACCGATAACCTGAAAGTGACTTTGGGTGGCAGTGTCTACGCCTACCAGAACGACGACGACAGCCGTTGCACCGGTACTTCGACACCGTGCGCCCTGGCCGTCAACGGCAACTCGGCCAACAACGAATTCCGTCTGTATGAAGGATTCAGCCAGGTCGACATCGGCGGTCTGCCGATGCCACTGTCTTTCTACGGTCAGTACGTGAAAAACAACGATGCCGTGACCGATCAGGACACCGCCTGGTTGCTCGGCGCAAAATCGAAAGTGTTCGGCCTGAACCTCGACTACAACTACCGCGACGTGCAGCGCAACGCCGTGGTCGGTGCCTTCACCGACTCCGACTTCGCCAACGGCACTACCGGTTCGCGTGGTCACAAGTTCAAGGTCGGTTACGACATCGACAAGAACTTCGCCATCGGCGCGACCTACTTCCTGACCAAGGCCGACTTCGCCAGCCGCGGTCAGCGCGATGCAGATGCCAACACGCTGCAACTGGACGCCGAAGCCAAGTTCTAAGAAAACAGCTCCAGGCTTCGAGCGACAAGCTGCAAGTCACCGCTCCCCTTGCGGCTTGTCGATCGAAGCTGGTTTTCCTGCAGCCCGGTGCCGCTTCAGCGATCCCCATCATCCGTTCGCTGGCGCTACACCGGGCTGATTTTTTCAGGAATTCTCGTCACGCCTCTGCGTCGCCAGACGTTCAGCCAGGGCATCCACTCCCTGTTCCGGTTTCTCCGGCATCGCCTTCAGTGTCGCCTGCATCAAACGCATCTGCCGCATGAAACGCCGGCAGTTGGGGCAGAACATCAAGTGATGGCGCACCATCAGCTTTTCCCGAAAACTCAACTGGTCATCGAGATAGTCGCTGGAGCGCGCCACTTGTTCCTTACAGGTCAGCATTCTCCGGTCTCCTCAAAATGCTCCACGGTCGCGAAGACTTTCAGCCGCGCACGATGCAGCAGCACACGCACGTTGGAGAGCGAGATCTCCAGAAGATTACAGATTTCGTCCAGCTCCAGTCCCTGACGCTCGCGCAACAGCAAGACGCTGCTCTGCAGTTCCGACAGGCTCAGCAGCGTGTGCTCCAGGCAGTCACGCAATTCGCCTTCGGTGAGCAGCGCTTCGGGCGTGTCCTGATGCCAGGCGAACGGCGCTACCAGCCAATGGCCGTCACTCGAGGAAAAACGATCGTCGTCGATGCTGCCGTGAGGCGATGGCAAATCATCCATCAGCACTTCGCGGCGATTGAGCTTGTAGCGGCTTTTCGCCGAATTGGCGGTGATGGTCAGCAGCCAGGTCTTGAGGCTGGAACGCCCCTCGAAGCTCCCGAGATGGCGCACCACCGACAGCCAGGCGTCCTGCACTACCTCCTCGACATGGCGCTGGCCGACGATGGCATAAGCCACGGCGCGCATGGCGCTCTGATACGTCGTCACCAGTTCCTTGAATGCCTGTTGCTCGCCGGCCAGCAGGCGCGTGAGCAGAAGGGTATCGTCAGCCGCCATCCATCATCCCCTTGTTCCGATTCCATAGACGAACGCGGCAGGTGATGGACCTGCCGCTCTCTGCGGAAAAATTACAGCGTTAGAACCGATTCGGATGTAGGAAAGGTCGCCGCGATTAAGCGGAAATTAAACCGATTTCACCGCTTGCGCAGAATCACGCTGCCGATCGAATAGCCTGCACCGAACGAACTGAGCACCGCCAGCGAGCCGGAGGCGAGGTCGTCCTGATATTTGTGGAATGCAATCACCGAACCGGCCGAACTGGTGTTGGCGTAGGTGTCGAGAATAACCGGCGCTTCCTCTTCGGTGGCTTCGCGGCCGAGCAGTTTGCGCACGATCAGGTGGTTCATGCTCAGGTTGGCCTGGTGCAGCCAGAAGCGCTTCACATCGGCGACATTGAGCTGGTTTTCCTGCAGATGCTCGCCGACCAGTTCGGCAACCATCGGGCAAACGTCCTTGAACACCTTGCGGCCTTCCTGCACGAACAGCTTGTCGCGCGTGCCAATGCCTTCCTCAGCCGCACGATTGAGGAAACCAAAGTTGTTGCGGATGTTGTTGGAGAACTTGGTCAGCAGCTTGGTGCTGACCACGTCGAACTGGTATTTGGACGTGGCCAGATCGGCCCGCTCGATGATCACGGCCGTAGCGGCGTCACCGAAAATGAAGTGGCTGTCACGGTCGCGGAAGTTGAGGTGACCGGTGCAGACTTCCGGGTTGACCATCAGAATCGCCCGCGCCTGGCCCAGTTGCACACTGTTGGCCGCCGCCTGAATGCCGAAGGTCGCCGAGGAGCAGGCCACGTTCATGTCGAAACCGAAGCCCTGAATGCCCAGCGCTTCCTGGACTTCGATGGCAATGGCCGGATAGGCGCGTTGCAGGTTGGAGCAGGCAACGATCACGCCGTCGATATCGGCGGCGGTCTTGCCGGCACGCTGCAAGGCTTGCTCGGCCGCGCCCACGGCCATCTGGCAGAGCACCGACCATTCGTCGTTGGAACGCTCCGGCAGGCGCGGGGCCATGCGTTGCGGATCAAGGATGCCGTCCTTGTCCATGACGAAGCGGCTCTTGATGCCCGAGGCTTTTTCGATGAACGCGGCGCTGGATTCGGTCAGGGCCTGGACTTCGCCGCTGGCGATGGCCTCGGCATTGTCGGCATTGAACCGGGCGACGTAGGTGTTGAAAGATTCCACCAGCTCTTCGTTGGAGATGCTGTTGGCCGGGGTGTACAGGCCGGTGCCGCTGATGACGACGTTATGCATGCTCGTTTCTCTAATCTGTTCAGGCAGAAAGTGCTGGAACCGTCGTACCAACACACAAAGGGTCTATTGCCGTCCGGGGGACGCAAACCTGGCATTGTTTTATTCCGCGGCGCGACACAGCGAAGGCTCTGGGTCGCGAAACCGGCGTTTATGGTGGCGAAGTTTGCCATAAACCCAGGGTTTTGGCGCCATTCTCCTGCTAAACGCCGCTCCCCCTGTAGGAGTGAGCCTGCTCGCGATAGCGATCTGTCTGCCAGTGATAATGTGACTGACACACCGCAATCGCGAGCAGGCTCACTCCTACAGGGGATTGCGCATGGCTCGAGATCAAGGCTCGACCTGGCTCCACTGCTTGCTCAGGCGCTTGTCCGAGATCGGCACTTTCGTGCCCAACTGCTGGGCGAACAGCGAGACGCGGTATTCCTCCAGCCACCAGCGGTACAACTCAAGCTGCGGATCGCGTTTGCCTTCCTGCGCATGCTTGGCCGCACGGGCCTGGTATTGCGCCCAGAGGCCGGCGAGTTCGCTGCTCCAGACCCGGTCCTTCTGCAATTGCGCAGCAAGCTTGTCGAAACGCTGTTCGACTGCTTTCAGGTAACGCGGCAGCTCCTTGAGCCACTGCATCGGCGTTTCACGGACGAACCCCGGATAGACCAGATGGCCGATTTGCTGCTTGATGTCATTCAGCGCCACGGCTTGAGCGAGGTCGATCTTGCCCTTGAAGCGTTTTTGCAAACCGTGCCAGAGCTTGAGAATTTCCAGGGTCAGGCGCGCCACGCGTTCGGCGTGCTCGGTCCAGTTGCCGCGTTTGCGCTCGGCCAGTGCCGCCAGACCGGCACCGTCACGGGGCAACGGGTCTTCGCCGTCCAGGATGCAGCTGTCAAGACTGGCCAGCAGAATGTCTTCCACCAGCGCATCGACGCGGCCCAGCTCACGATAGAGCAAGCCCAGCTCGGTTTGCCCCGGTAACTTTCCGCGCAGGAATTTGGCCGGCTCGGCCAATTGCTGCATCAGCAAGCGCTGCAAGGCTCGCCGATGCTGGAACTCGGCCTCGGCCGGCGTCGAGAAGCGCCCTTCCTTGACCGTACCGCCCTCCTCGACCAGCGCCGGGTACACCGTCATCGACAGGCCAGCAATCTTTTGCTGAGTCTTTTGCGCCACCGGCGCGAAGACTTTCGCCTCCACCGGCTGCTGACTCTTGGCACTCTGCGGCACCGCCAGTGCCGCCTGGCTGGCTTCGGCAAAGCGCGCGGTCAGCTCGGCCAGATCGCGGCCTTCGCCGAGGAACTTGCCTTGGCCATCGACGATCTCCAGGTTCATGCGCAGATGGCTTTCCACCTGCTGCGCAGCTTCCGCCCACGCCTCGTCGCTGACCCGCGCACCGGTCATGCGCAGCAGTTCACGACCCAATGCTTGCGGCAGCGAACCTTCGGCGAAGGTCATGCGCTGCAACGCGGCTTTGATGAAATCCGGCACCGGCACAAAGTTCTTGCGCAGGGCTTTCGGCAGATTGCGCACCAGCGCAATGCATTTGGCCTCGATCAGCCCCGGCACCAGCCACTCCAGGCGCTCCGGCGGCAGCATCGGCAACAGCGGCGCCGGCACTCGCAGGGTCACGCCGTCGCGCGGGTGATTGGGTTCGAAGTGATAGGCCAGCGCCAGTTCCAGATCGCCGATGTGCAGCGTGTCCGGGTAATCGCGTGCGGTGACTTCACTGGCCTCGCGGGCCAGCACGTCCTCTTCGCGCATGATCAGCAGTTGCGGGTCTTTCTGGCTGTTGACCTTGTACCAGCTATCGAAGGTCGCAGTCTGGTGGATCTCGGCCGGCAGACGCGCATCGTAGAAGGCGTAGAGGGTTTCTTCGTCGGCAAGAATGTCACGGCGGCGCGCCTTGGCTTCCAGTTCGTCGAGCTGCTCGAGCAATTGCTGGTTGGCGCTCAGGCATTTGGCTCGGGACTGAATCTCGCCGCGCACCAGGCCTTCGCGGATAAACAGCTCGCGCGACACCACAGGATCGACCGGGCCGTAATGCACCGGGCGCCGGCCGACGACGATCAGGCCGAACAAGGTGATCTGCTCGAAAGCCACCACCTGACCGCGCTTCTTTTCCCAGTGCGGTTCGAAGTGGTTTTTCTTGATCAGGTGCCCGGCCAGCGGTTCGATCCAGTCGGCGTCGATCTTGGCGACCATGCGCGCATAGAGCTTGGTGGTTTCCACCAGTTCAGCGGCCATCAGCCATTGCGGGCGCTTTTTGCCGATACCCGACGACGGATGAATCCAGAAGCGTCGCTGCCGTGCGCCGAGGTAATCGCCGTCTTCAGTTTTCTGGCCGATCTGGCTGAGCAGGCCGACCAGCACCGCTTTGTGCAGTTTCGGATAGTCGGCCGGCTCTTTGTTCAGGCTCAACTGCAGGTCGCGGCAGATCAGGCTCAACTGGCGATGCGAGTCGCGCCATTCGCGCAAGCGCATGTAATTGAGGAAGTTCTTGCGGCACCAGTTGCGCAGCGGACTGGCCGTCAGCGCCTGGCGCTGCTCTTCAAAACCGCGCCATAGATTGACCAGTCCGGCGAAGTCGGAATCGCTGTCTTTCCATTGTGCGTGGGCCTGATCGGCCGCTTGCTGACGCTCCGGCGGACGCTCGCGCGGGTCCTGAATCGACATGGCGCTGGCGACGATCAGCACTTCCTGCAGGCTGCCGAGTTTCGCCGCTTCCAGCAGCATGCGGCCCATGCGCGGATCGACCGGCAGGCGCGCCAATTGGCGACCCAGCGGCGTCAGCTGACTGTTGCGGTCGACTGCCGAAAGCTCCTGCAGCAGGTTGAACCCGTCGCTGATCGCCTTGCCATCCGGCGGCTCGATGAACGGGAACGCGGTGATTTCGCCAAGGCGCAGGTGCAGCATCTGCAAGATAACGGCGGCGAGGTTGGTGCGCAGGATTTCCGGATCGGTAAATTCCGGGCGACCGAGGAAGTCTTCCTCGCTGTACAGGCGCACGCAGATACCCGGCTCGACCCGGCCGCAACGGCCCTTGCGCTGATTGGCGCTGGCCTGGGAAATCGCCTCGATCGGCAAGCGTTGAACCTTGGCGCGGTAGCTGTAGCGGCTGATGCGCGCGGTGCCGCTGTCGATCACGTAGCGGATGCCCGGCACGGTCAGCGAGGTTTCGGCAACGTTGGTCGCCAGGACTACGCGGCGACCGGGGTGCGACTGGAAAATCCGCTGCTGCTCAGCCGGCGACAGGCGCGCGTACAGCGGCAGGATTTCGGTGTGTTTGAGTTGCGCCTTGCGCAACATGTCGGCGGCATCGCGGATCTCGCGCTCGCCGGGCAGGAACACCAGCACATCGCCGGGGCTGCGGCGTTCGCTGCGCTCATAAGCGGCGATCTCGTCGAGGGTGGCGAGGATCGCCTGATCGACGGTCAGGTCATCCTCGACACGGTTGCCCTCCTCGTCCTGCTCCAGTGTCAGCGGGCGATACCAGGTTTCCACCGGGAACGTGCGGCCGGAGACTTCGACAATCGGCGCATCGTCGAAGTGCTTGGAAAAGCGCTCCAGATCAATGGTCGCCGAGGTGATGATGACTTTCAGATCCGGACGGCGCGGCAGCAGGGTTTTCAGGTAACCGAGGAGGAAATCGATGTTGAGGCTGCGTTCGTGGGCTTCGTCGACGATGATCGTGTCGTAGCGTTCCAGATAGCGGTCGTTCTGGGTTTCCGCGAGCAGTATGCCGTCGGTCATCAGCTTGATCAGGGTGTTGGCGTCGCTCTGATCCTCGAATCGCACCTGATAGCCGACCAGCGACCCGAGCGGTGTGCCGAGTTCTTCGGCGACGCGACTGGCGACACTGCGCGCAGCGATTCGACGCGGCTGGGTGTGGCCGATCAAACCGTGCTGGCCGCGACCGATTTCCAGACAGATCTTCGGCAACTGGGTGGTTTTGCCCGAACCGGTTTCGCCGGCGATGATCAGCACCTGATGCTGTTCCAGGGCCTTTTTGATTTCGTCACGTTTGGCCGCGATCGGCAGGCTGTCGTCGTAACGAATCACCGGCAGGCTGGCCTTGCGCGCCAGCACCTGATCACAGGACGCCTGCATGCGCGCCACCCACTGAGCCAGTTTCGCCTCGTCGGGTTTCTTGCGCAGCTCAAGCAACTGCCGGCGCAACCGGTGACGGTCGGCGAGCATGGCGTGATCGAGGTTTTTCAGCAGTTTGTCGATGGAGGGCGATTCGTCGGTCATCGGGTAGGCAATTCGGTCGTCTGTTTATGCAGGGGGGCGATTGTCGCAGATTTGGCGGATTTGTGGCGTGTCAGGGGGATTGCTGCCCTCACCCTAGCCCTCTCCCGGAGGGAGAGGGGACCGATTGGGGAATATGCCAGAGGTGCATCGACCTGAAAGACTTTCCGAATCCATAATCACCAAGATCTTTCAGGTAGGAGTTGGACGCAGGACACCTCGGTCGGCCCCCTCTCCCTCTGGGAGTGTATGTACCGGAGACATGGTAGACACATGTTCGGAGACATGGTGGACGGTTTTAGATCTTCTTACCTGCCGTCACGATCTGCAAGTTCAAGTC
>NZ_JBUDGD010000006.1:0-134078 GCF_055484735.1 Pseudomonas sp. 15C
AGTGTGGGGTTTCCCCATGTGAGAGTAGGTCATCGTCAAGATTAAATTCCGAAACCCCAATTGCGAAAGCAGTTGGGGTTTTGTTTTGCCTGCGAGAAATTTCCTACAGCATTCGCCGACACCGCCCGGCTGTCACAACCTGCCGACAATGCTAAGGTTCTGCCTTAGCTTTTGTACTCTCCAAGGAAGCCTTTATGCCGGACGCCCAGTCCCTCTACGCTGCATTCATGGTGGTTCAGAGCAATAGCCTGGACGAGCTGCGCAGCCTTGTGATCAGCATCATGCGGCGCTACCCACTAGCGCCCCTGGAGAACGAGATTGCGCTGGTACAAAGCAACGGCATCGCGCAGTGGCTCAAGTTGGCTCTGGCAGAAGATCCGCAGGAAGACGACTTGGGCGGCTGCGGTATCGCCGCAGCGATCGATGTGCAATTGCCGGGCAGTTTCATGTGGCAGCTATACCGTCTGGTATTGGGTCGCGATGAAATCCCGCCCAAATCCCTTCTCGATAAAGCGCCGCTGACCTGGCGCCTGATGCGCTTGTTGCCGCAGCTGATCGACCGCCCGCATTTCGAACCGCTGCAACGTTTTCTGACTCACGACACGGACTTGCGCAAGCGCTACCAACTGTCCGAGCGACTGGCGGATCTCTTCGACCAATATCAAGTATATCGGGCTGACTGGCTTGAGGACTGGGCCGAGGGTCGCCACCAGTTGCGCAATGTCCGGGGCGAGGTAAAAGCGCTCCCCGCCACCAGTTGCTGGCAAGCTGAATTATGGCGGGCGCTGCTGGACGATGTAGGCGAAAAGGGCATGGCGCAAAGCCGGGCCGGTGTGCATCAGCGATTTATCGAGCGCATCAATAAGCTCGCAGAGGCCCCCACCGGCTTACCGCCGCGAGTGATCGTTTTCGGGATTTCCTCACTTCCCGCACAAGTCCTCGAGGCGCTGGCCGGACTGGCGCGTTTCAGTCAGGTATTGCTCTGCGTGCACAACCCGTGTCGTCATCACTGGGCCGATATCGTCGCCGACAAGGATTTGCTCCGTCACCAGTACAAGCGGCAATCGCGCAAGAGCGGCATGCCGGTCGTACTGGACGCTGAAACCCTGCATCAACATGCGCACCCGCTACTGGCCGCTTGGGGTAAACAAGGCCGAGACTATATAAATTTGCTCGATAGTTATGACGACCCAAACAGTTACCGGGCAGCCTTTCGTGACGGGCGCATCGACCTGTTCAGCGAGACCCAGCCGCATAATATGCTCAACCAGCTTCAAGACGACATTCTTGAGTTACGTCCGCTCAATGAAACTCGCGAGCAATGGCCCGCGGTCGATCTGTCACAGGACGAGTCGATCCGTTTTCACATTGCCCACAGCGCGCAGCGCGAAGTCGAAATTCTGCATGACCAGCTACTGGCACGTTTCAGTGCCGACCCGCAGTTGCGTCCACGCGATGTGATCGTGATGGTGCCGGACATCGACAATTACGCGCCGCATATCCGTGCGGTGTTTGGCCAACTCGATCGCCATGATCCGCGTTTCATTCCATTTACATTGGCGGATCAGGGGCAACGCGGTCGTGATCCGTTGCTGATTGCGGTCGAGCATCTGCTCAAACTTCCCGATAGCCGTTTTCCGGTCAGTGAGATCCTCGACCTGCTCGACGTTCCTGCACTACGTGCACGCTTTGGAGTTGAGGAGCGCGACCTGCCAACATTGCATCGCTGGATTGAAGGTGCGGGCGTGCGCTGGGGGATGAACGCGGAGCAGCGAGCGGGCCTTGGTTTGCCTGACGAACTGGAGCAGAACAGCTGGCATTTCGGTCTGCGTCGGATGCTGCTGGGATACGCCGTCGGCAGCGCAAGCGCCTGTGAAGGTATCGAGCCCTACGATGAGATCGGTGGCCTGGATGCCGCACTGATCGGCCCTCTGGTGGCCTTGCTTGATGCGCTGGAACTGGCCCACCAGCAGCTCACTCAACCGGCACAACCCGCCGAGTGGGGGTATCGCTTGCAAGCGCTGATGCAGCTGTTTTTCAAAGCGAGCAATGAGCATGACGACTACTTGCTGACGCAACTTGAGGAGCTTCGCGAAACCTGGCTGGAGACTTGCGAAGCGGTGAATCTCACAGATGAGCTGCCGCTCACCGTGGTTCGCGAGGCCTGGCTCGCCGGGCTGGATCAGGGGCGACTGTCTCAGCGTTTCCTCGCCGGTTCGGTGAATTTCTGTACGCTGATGCCCATGCGCGCCATTCCTTTCAAACTGGTCTGCCTGCTGGGCATGAACGATGGCGACTATCCTCGCGCGCAGCCTCCGCTGGACTTCGACCTCATGGGCAGCGATTACCGCCCCGGCGATCGCTCGCGACGAGAAGACGATCGCTATCTTTTGCTCGAAGCGCTTCTGTCTGCGCGCAATCAGCTCTACATCAGTTGGGTGGGCCGCAGCATTCGCGACAACAGCGAGCGGCCGGCGTCTGTGCTAATCGGCCAGTTACGCGATCATCTGGTCAGCGGTTGGCGATTGCTCGATGAGCAAGGCGATTTGCTGGATGTCATGACTGAAGAACATCCGCTGCAACCGTTCAGTGCGCGCTATTTTCATGAAGGTGATCAACTGTTCAGCTACGCCAGCGAATGGCAAGTGTTGCATCAAGAACTGGAACCTCAAACCAATGCCGATTTGCTTCCCCCTTATGTACAAGAAGAACCGTTAACCCTGGCTTTGTTGCAGGACTTTTTGCGCAACCCGGTTCGACATTTCTTCACCCAGCGACTCAAGGTGTATTTCGAGGCTGCTGAAGCACCACTGGCGGACGAAGAACCCTTCGTGCTGGACGCGTTACAGCGATATACGCTCAGCGAGAGCCTGCTCGAAGCGGCGCTGAGGCAGCCGGAAAACATCGATCAAGCGCTCGACGCCCAGGCCCGTCGGCTGCAAAACAGCGGTCTGTTGCCAATGGCAGGATTCGGCGAATGCCTGCAGCGGGAATTGATCGAGCCGTTGCCTGATCTGCTCAAGCGCTATCAACAATTGCTGACGCTCTGGCCTGTTCCGCTGACCAGTGCGTTGCCTGTCAATCTGGAGCTGCACGGTCTGCGTCTGGAAGGCTGGCTCGCCGGTTTGCATCAGCGCGCCGACGGCGGTCTGTTGTCCGTCACGACCATTCCCAACAGCATCGGCTCGATCAAAAACCGTAAATGGCATCGTCTGACCAAGCCTTGGGTCAACCATCTCGTCGCGTGCGCCAGTGGCCTTTCGCTGACGACCGCTTTGGTGGCCAGCGATGACACGCTGCTGCTTGAACCGCTGGAGCCTGCACGGGCGACGCGTTTTCTTGGCGATCTGCTCCTCGCCTGGCAGGCGGGCATGCGCCAACCGCTACCGATAGCGGTGAAAACCGCGTTCGCGTGGCTGTCTCAGTCCGACCCGTTGAAAGCCGAAGCTGCCGCTTGCAAGGCGTATGAAGGTGACGGGCAGACCACTGACGGTGAGCGCCGCGAAAGTCCCGCATTGCTAAGGCAGTTCGCTGACTTCCATTCACTGCTGGCCGACGAAACATTTTCCGGCTGGTGCGATGCCTTGTACCGCCCGCTTTTCGAAGCGCCATGGCGTTCGCTGTCCACCGAGGGGGCACGCACATGAGTACCAAAGCACCCCTCGCGCTGGCATTTCCGTTACATGGCAGCCAGTTGATCGAAGCCAGCGCCGGTACTGGCAAGACCTTTACCATTTCTGCCCTCTATCTGCGGCTGATCCTCGGGCATGGAGACGAGTCGAGCGGATTCGGTCGTGAATTGCTGCCGCCACAAATACTCGTAGTGACATTCACCGATGCCGCGACCAAGGAACTGCGTGAGCGGATACGCACGCGTCTGGCAGAGGCGGCTCGATTTTTCCGCGACGAGACGCCGGCGCCTGACGCACTGATCGCCGAATTGCGCGATCAATACGAACCCCGGCAATGGCCAGGATGCGCGAACCGCCTCGATGTCGCCGCGCAGTGGATGGATGAGGCCGCCGTTTCGACTATCCACAGTTGGTGTCAGCGCATGTTGCGTGAGCACGCGTTCGACAGCGGCAGCTTGTTCACCCAGTCGCTGGAAACCGATCACAGTGACTTGCTTGGCGAAGTGCTGCGCGATTATTGGCGTCTGTTCTGTTATCCAATGCAGGGCGACGCCTTGAATTGGGTTCGCAACAACTGGGGCGGGCCTGCGGCCTTGTTGCCACGAGTCCGTGGCTTGTTTGCCAGCGAACGCGACAGCGATGAAACAAGGGCTCCCGCCGAACTTATCAACGAGTGCCTGCAAGAGCGCCGCGTGGCCTTGCTTGAATTGAAAATGCCCTGGCGCCTGTGGGCAGACGAGTTACTCGCCATCTGCCATCAAGGCGTGGCCGGCAAAACGGTCGACGGGCGCAAGATGCAGGCACGCTATTTCGAACCGTGGTTCGAAAAGCTCAAGGCATGGGCTGAAGACGAGTCCCTGGAACAACTGGACATCGGCACCGGATTCTCGCGTCTGACGCCTGACGGTATGGCCGAAGCCTGGAAGGGGCCGCCGCCATCGCACCCGGGTCTGGATGCCATGTCGGCTCTCAAGGCGAGCCTCGATGCGCTGCCAACGCCCGATGCTGCGGTTCTGCAACACGCCGCCCAATGGGTCGGCACACGTTTCGAAGAAGAGAAGCGTCGTCGCGCCGAAATGGGCTTTGACGACATGCTCTTGCGCCTCGATGCCGCATTGCAGTCCGACGGTGGCGAACGACTGGCGACATTGATCCGTAAGCAATTCCCGGTCGCGCTCATCGACGAGTTTCAGGACACCGATCCGGTGCAGTACCGGATCTTCGAGAGCATCTATCGCATCGAAGAGAACAGCGCCGAAACCGGCCTGTTTCTGATCGGCGATCCGAAACAGGCGATCTACGCCTTTCGCGGGGCGGATATCTACACCTATCTGCGCGCGCGTCAGGCCACCACTGGCCGACTGCATACGCTGGGTACCAACTTCCGCTCCAGCCATGGCATGGTCGAGGCGGTCAATCATGTGTTCGCACGTGCCGAATCCCGTGAGCAGGGGCGCGGTGCTTTTTTGTTTCGCGAGATAACCGGCAACAATCCGGTGCCATTCCTCCCCGTTGAGTCTCAGGGACGCAAGGAACGCCTGCAGGTCGACGGGCGAGACATTGCAGCCTTGAATGTCTGGCAGTTGCCTGCCGACCAGCCCTTGTCGGGCCTGGTTTACCGTCAGCAATTAGCGGCAGCGTGCGCCAGCGAAATCACTGCGCTGCTCAATGGCGGGCAGAGTGCTCGCGCGGGATTCATTCAGGATGGCAAAGACTTCAGAGGCTTGCGGCCGTCCGACATTGCGATTCTGGTTCGCGATGGCAAGGAAGCTCAAGCTGTGCGCAGTGAGCTGGCCGACCGTGGCGTGCGCAGCGTGTATCTGTCGGACAAGGATTCGGTATTCGCAGCGCAAGAAGCCCACGACCTGTTGGCTTGGCTCAAGGCCTGTGCCGAACCGGATGTCGAGCGCTTGCTCAAAGCCGCACTGGCCTGTGTCACGCTGAACCTGCCCTTGGCCGAGCTCGAACGTCTGAACCAGAATGAGTTGTTCTGGGAAACCCGCGTCATGCAGTTTCGTGGCTATCGCGAACTGTGGCGCAAGCAAGGCGTGCTGCCGATGTTACGGCGCCTGTTGCACGATTTTCACTTGCCGCAAACCCTGATGAAGCGCAGTGATGGCGAGCGCGTGCTGACCAACCTTCTGCATCTGTCGGAGCTGATGCAGCAAGCCGCCGCGGAACTGGACGGCGAACAAGCACTGATCCGTCATCTGGCCGAGTTGCTGATGCTGTCCGGGCAGGCGGGTGAAGAACAGATCCTGCGCCTGGAAAGCGATGAGCAATTGGTCAAGGTCGTGACCATTCACAAATCCAAGGGCCTGGAATATCCCTTGGTGTTTCTGCCGTTCATCTGCTCGGCGAAGCCTGTGGATGGCAGTCGCTTGCCGCTGCATTACCACGATGCCGAAGGCAAGGCCCGGGTTAGCCTCAAGCCAACCGCCGAGCTGATTGCGCAAGCGGATGATGAGCGCCTCGCTGAAGATCTGCGTTTGCTCTATGTCGCTCTGACGCGCGCGCAGCATGCCTGTTGGCTGGGCGTGACGGATCTCAAACGCGGCAATAACAACAGCTCGGTGCTGCATCTTTCCGCACTGGGCTACTTGCTCGGCGGTGGTGCTGCATTGAGTGAATCCGGCGAACTCAAGCGTTGGCTGGAAGATCTGCAACAGGACTGCGCGGCAATCAGCATCCTGGAGATGCCGCAACCCACCGACGAGCATTACCGTCCGCCACGCAATGAGGCGGTACTCAGTGCCATCCGTGTGCCCAGGCGCAAGGCCAGCGAAAACTGGTGGATCGCCTCCTACAGTGCGTTGCGGATCAGCGACGTGTTGAGCGTCGGCAGCGATGAGGCGCCGGACAGTCCGCAAGCGCAAAAGCTGTTCGATGACGAGCGCCTCGATCCGGATGCGCCGCGCGAGATGATTGCCGGTGGCGCCGATATCCATCGTTTTCCTCGCGGCCCCAATCCGGGCACGTTCCTCCACGGGTTACTTGAGTGGGCCGGCGATGAAGGTTTCGCCGTTTCCCGTGAGGCCCTGGAAGATGCGATCGCGCGGCGCTGCAATCTGCGTGGCTGGGAGGGCTGGATTACCACGCTCAGTGACTGGCTGCAGCATTTGCTCAAGCTGCCGCTTCCTGTTGCGGACGGGCAACCGCCCGTGGTGCTGGGGAAGCTGAAACAGTTTCGCGTCGAAATGGAGTTCTGGTTTGCCAGCCATAAAGTCGATGTGCTCAAACTCGATGAGCTGGTGCGTCAGCATACTCATCAGGGTGTCGCCCGGGTCGCGGCGGAACCGGTGCAACTCAACGGCATGTTCAAGGGTTTTATCGACCTGACGTTCGAGCACAATGGCCGTTATTACGTCGCCGATTACAAATCCAACTGGCTCGGCCTGGATGATCAGGCGTACACCGAAGCAGCCATGGAGCAATCGATTCTCGACAACCGCTATGACCTGCAATACGTGTTGTACCTGCTGGCCTTGCATCGACAGCTCAAGGCGCGGCTGGCGGATTACGACTACGACCGACACGTCGGCGGTGCGTTGTATCTGTTCCTGCGTGGCACACGCGCCGACAGTCGCGGCGTTTACTTCGCTCGTCCGCCACGCGAACTGATCGAGCGCCTGGACCGAATGTTTCAAGGCAAACCCGAACCCAAGACCGAACCCGCCTGGGAACAGGGAGTCCTGCTATGAGTCGCACCTTTGCCGATTTG
This sequence comes from Pseudomonas sp. 15C, assembly GCF_055484735.1. Classification (NCBI taxonomy): domain Bacteria; kingdom Pseudomonadati; phylum Pseudomonadota; class Gammaproteobacteria; order Pseudomonadales; family Pseudomonadaceae; genus Pseudomonas; species Pseudomonas sp. 15C. Next base: position 7,354 of record NZ_JBUDGD010000006.1, read on the forward strand.
CTTCCCACGCCGCTGGCAGCCGACAGTCTGTCGAAGCTCGCGCCGCTGAGCCGTGCCGATGATCTGTTGCTGTTGCTCACGCGCTGGGTCGAGCGCGGTTGGCTGCGTGCGCTGGACAAGGCATTCGTCGCCTTCCTTCACGAACTGGAGCCGGACACCGATCCATTGGTGTTGCTCGCGGCTGCACTGACCAGCCATCAACTCGGCCACGGTCACGTCTGCCTTGATCTGTTCGAAACCCTGAAGGCGCCCGATTTCGCGTTATCGCTGCCACCGGAGGGTGATGTGCAGGGCGGTGTGTTGTTGCTGCCTTCGCAACTGCTCGACGCGCTGGAGGGTGCGCACTGGTGCAAGGTTCTGGCGAGCAGTTCGTTGGTGGCATTGGCGGCGGATCCCAGTGATGCAGCGCAGCAGCGTCCGCTGGTGTTATCCGGCAAGCGCTTGTACCTGCGTCGATACTGGGCGTACGAACGGCGCATCGATGCGGCGTTGCGTCAGCGCCTGGAGCAGGTCGAGCCGACGCCTGCTGACTTGCCGCAGCGCTTGAACGGATTGTTCGAGTCGGGCGGGCCTGGCGAAGTGATCGACTGGCAGAAGCTCGCCTGTGCCCTCGCCACGCGCGGTGCTTTCAGTATCGTTACCGGCGGGCCAGGTACCGGCAAAACGACCACGGTGGTGCGTTTGCTGGCCTTGCTGCAAGCGCCAGCCGTGGAGGCCGGTCAGCCGTTGCGCATTCGTCTCGCGGCGCCGACCGGCAAGGCGGCGGCGCGGTTGACCGAGTCGATCAGTCAGCAAGTGCAATCGCTGAAAGTCAGCGAAGAGGTCCGCGCGAAAATCCCTTGCGACGTGACCACCGTGCACCGCTTGCTTGGCAGTCGTCCGGGCACTCGCCACTTCCGCCACCATGCCGGCAATCGCTTGCCACTGGATGTGCTGGTAGTCGACGAAGCCTCAATGATCGACTTGGAAATGATGGCCAATCTGCTCGATGCCCTGCCGGCCCATGCGCGACTGATTCTGCTCGGCGACAAGGACCAACTGGCATCGGTGGAGGCGGGTGCGGTGCTGGGCGATCTGTGCCGCGACGCCGAGGGTGGTTGGTATAGCCCACAAACTCGACAGTGGTTGGAGGCGGCCAGTGGCGAGACGCTACAAGACAGCGGCCTGCATGAGGACGTCGACGGTTCTCATCCCTTGGCTCAGCAAGTGGTGATGCTGCGTCATTCCCGGCGCTTCGGCGAAAGCAGCGGCATCGGTCAGCTCGCGCGGCGGGTCAACCAACAATTGCCGGAGCAGGCGCGGCAGTTGCTGGTGGCCGGTGACTACGCCGATGTATATTCGTTGGCGCTCAAGGGCGAACACGACCACACGCTGGAGCGTCTGTTGCTGGAGGGCCAGGGCGACGGTCCGCAAGGTTACCGCCATTACCTGAATGTGCTGCGCGACAAGCGTCCACCGCCGGGCAGGCCGCTTGAGCACCCGGACTGGATCGTCTGGGCGCGGGATGTTTTGCAGGCGTTCGATACGTTTCAGCTGCTGTGTGCCGTGCGTAAAGGACCGTGGGGTGTCGAAGGTCTGAATCAGCGGATTACCGCGGCATTGCTCAAGGCACGCCTGATCGAAAACGATCAGCAGTGGTACGAAGGCCGTCCGGTATTGATGACGCGCAACGATTACGGTCTGGGTCTGATGAATGGCGATATCGGTATCGCTCTCAAGCTGCCCGAGGGCGAAGGATCTGATGCCGGCAAGCCTGTGTTGCGCGTGGCCTTCCCGCGCAACGACGGCCAGGGCGGCGTGCGTTTCGTATTGCCCAGCCGGCTCAACGATGTCGAAACCGTCTACGCGATGACCGTGCATAAATCCCAGGGCTCGGAGTTTGCCCACACCGCGCTGATCCTGCCCGATGCCTTGAATCCAGTGCTGACCAAAGAACTTGTCTACACCGGCATCACCCGAGCCAAGCACTGGTTCACCTTGATCGAATCCCGAGCCGGCGTGTTCGAGGAGGCGGTGCAGCGCAAGGTCAAGCGGTTGAGCGGATTGATGCTGGAACTGGAGGAAAACGGCATCTTTCAGGATTGAAGTCTTGCACTGGCGGTGGGGCGGTTATTGACCAACCGGTCAGTGCTCGCCGCCTCGCTGGCCCTTCGCCGCTGTGCTACCGTTGCGGCATCATTTCGCTACGATCCAAGAGAGTTTCCTGCATGAAGGTGTCTGTCTGGGAGGCAGGGCGCATCGTTGTCTGCAAGCAAGCCGTGCTGGTCGGCCTGTTCTGGCTCATGACGGGCGTGGTTATGGCGCAAGCGCCCGCAGGTATGGCTGAACAACGGGCCAAATCCGTCACCCAGGTCGTGCTGGGGATTCTCAGTTATGCGCGCTGGCCGGTCGAACCTGCGCAGTTGCGCCTGTGTATCGTCGGCCCCACCGAATACACCGATGATCTGGTCAAAGGCACCGCTCAGGCCACTGGCCGGCCGGTGCTGGTGCGACGGCTTTTGGCCGACAACCCGGCGATCGTCAGCGAATGCAATGCGGTCTATATCGGCAAGCTCACCAACGATGAGCGCAGTCGCTTGTTTGCTTCGCTGATCGGGCATCCAGTGCTGAGCATCAGCGAAGGTGGCGATCAATGCACGGTTGGCAGCCTGTTCTGTCTGCGTGTGGGCGATGAACAAGTGTCGTTCGAAGTCAATCTCGATTCCGTCGCCCGCAGTGGCGTGCGCATTCACCCCAGCGTGTTGCAATTGTCGCGACGCAAAGCGGCTGCACCATGAGGCTGTTCAGACCGAGTAGCCGCCCGACGCTGGGCTCGGTGATTGGCCGAGGGCATTTGATTGTCGCGCTGGTCGCCGTGGCGATGGCCAGTGTCTCGCTGACCTTGCTCGGTGTGCTCGCATTGCGCGTGTATGCCGATCACAACCTGCATTTGATTGCGCGTTCAATCAGCTACACCGTGGAGGCCGCGGTGGTGTTTAACGACAAGGCTGCCGCCACTGAAGCGCTGGCGCTGATCGCCTCGACCGAAGAAGTGGCTGATGCTCAGGTGCTCGACAGCCAGGGACAACTGCTAGCGCAATGGCAGCGCCCGGAAAACGGTTTGATTTCCGAGCTGGAAATGCAAATCGCCCGCGCGATCCTGGAAAAACCCGTCAGCCTGCCCATTGAACATCAGGACCGAGAAATCGGCCGGGTGCTGCTCACCGGGCATGGCGGCAGTCTGATGCGCTTTCTGCTCAGCGGTCTGGCAGGCATTATCCTGTGCACGGCGATCAGTGCCTGGGTGGCGCTGTATCTGGCCCGGCGTCAGTTGCGCGGCATCATCGGCCCGCTGCGCGGCCTCGCCGCCGTGGCGCACGCCGCCCGCAGTGAACGAGCGCTGGATCGGCGGGTGCCACCGGCGCAAATCGCCGAACTCGATAACCTGGGCAATGACTTCAATGCGTTGCTCGACGAGCTGGAGTCGTGGCAGACCCACCTGCAAAACGAAAACGAAACCCTCGCCCATCAGGCCAGCCACGACAGCCTGACTGGCCTGCCCAATCGCGCGTTTTTCGAAGGGCGCTTGATCCGCGCGTTGCGCAGCGCGAGCAAGCACGATGAACGCGCTGCTGTGCTGTTTCTCGACAGCGACCGTTTTAAAGGCATCAACGATAACTTCGGTCATGCTGCCGGCGATGCGGTACTGGTGGCCGTGGCCAACCGCGTTCGCGCGCAGTTGCGTGAGGGCGATCTGGTGGCGCGGTTGGGCGGCGACGAGTTTGCTGTACTGCTCGCGCCGCTGCATGCGATCGAAGATGCCGAGCGCATTGCCGACAAGATTCTCGCCAGCATGGACATGCCCATCGCGCTGCCGGGCGACACCCGCGTGGTGACGTCGCTGAGTATCGGCATTGCGGTGTTCCCCGACCATGGCGCCAGCCCGAGCGCCTTGCTCGATGCCGCCGATGCGGCAATGTACCAAGCCAAGCGCCTGTCGCGTGGCGCCCAATTCACTGCCGGGGCGGAGCACCCGGTCGATTCCGAACCCTCCAGGAGCTGATAGCCGTGTCCACTTTGTCCATTCGTTCTCTTTACGCTGTGTTGTTGCTGGCCGTGCTCGTTCTGAGCGGTTGCCAGAGCGCGCCGCCAAAAGGCCTGACCCCGGCGCAAGTCGCGGTGCTCAAACAACAGGGGTTCGAACTGACCGACGAGGGCTGGGAATTTGGCCTGTCGGGCAAAGTGCTGTTTGGCAGCGACGTCGAAAGCCTCAATCCGCAAAGCACCGAGATCGTCGAGCGCATCGGCAAAGCCCTGTTGGGCGTCGGCATCGAACGCGTGCGCGTCGACGGCCACACCGATGCCTCGGGCAAGGAAACCTACAATCAGCAGCTCTCGTTGCGCCGGGCCAAGAGTGTTGCCAATGTTCTCGGCACGGTGGGCATGAAGCAGGAAAACATTCAGCTACAAGGCCTGGGCAGCAGCGAGCCGGTAGCGTCCAACGACACCGCGACCGGCCGCACGGAAAACCGCCGGGTCGCGATTGTGGTCAGCGCCGATTAATCGGCGAACTGCATTACCCGTGTCCGCCCCATCAGCAGCCCCTGATTACGTTCCGTTACCTCCCTGATGTAATCCCACAACAAGGTGATCCGCTTCAACTTGCGCAGATCCTCCCGGCAGTACATCCAGAACTGCCGGGTGATATCGATTTCCTCCGCCAGCACCGGCAACAAACGCGGATCCTGCGCCGCAAGAAAGCACGGCAGGATCGCCAGTGATCGCCCCTGCTGCGCCGCGACGTATTGGGCAATGACACTGGTGCTGCGCAAATGCGCGTTGGCGCCGGGCAGGACGTTCGCCAGGTACAGTAGCTCCGAGCTGAACGCCAAGTCGTCGACATAACTGATGAATTGATGCTTGCTCAAATCTGCCGGGCGGCGGATCGGTGGGTGTTGGTCGAGGTATTCCTGAGTGGCGTAGAGCTGCAAGCGGTAGTCGCAGAGTTTGCAGCAGACGTACGGCCCATGTTCCGGCCGCTCCAAAGCAATGACGATATCGGCCTCGCGCTTGGACAGACTGATGAAGTGCGGCAGCGGCAGGATATCCACGGAGATCGCCGGGTAGGCGTCGACGAAATGGCTCAGCTGCGGGGTGATGAAAAAACTGCCGAAGCCTTCGGTGCAGCCCATGCGCACGTGCCCGGAGAGGGCCACGCCGGAGCCTGAAACCTGCTCGCAGGCCATGTGCAGCGTGCTTTCAATCGACTCGGCGTAACCGAGCAGACGCTGGCCTTCGGTGGTCAGGACGAAGCCGCTGGTGCGCGACTTTTCAAACAGCAAGGTGCCCAATGCCGCTTCCAGCGAACTGATGCGCCGCGACACCGTGGTGTAGTCGACGGCCAGGCGTTTGGCGGCGGTGCTGGCCTTGCGGGTGCGGGCGACTTCGAGGAAAAACTTGAGGTCGTCCCAGTTCAGCGAGCCTAACGAGGTAATGTTTTTTTGCATGATGGACGGGCTTATATGTGCGTTCTTATTAGAAGTTTGCACATCTATACTCCAAAAACCGTCCGACAACCATTCTGGACACACGCCTCATCTCAAGGCGAACCTCTCGCCTTGGCTCCTCCGATAAAAACAAGTTCTGGAGACCAGCATGAACGCATCGCTTACGCCCAACGACACCACGCTGCAGAAGGTCAAATTGCTGATCGACGGCGAGTGGGTCGAGTCGCAGACCACTGAATGGCATGACATCGTCAACCCGGCGACCCAGCAAGTGCTGGCCAAAGTGCCATTTGCTACCGCTGATGAAGTCGATGCGGCGGTCAGCGCCGCGCAGCGCGCCTTCCAGACCTGGAAGCTGACCCCGATCGGCGCGCGGATGCGCATCATGCTCAAGCTGCAAGCGCTGATCCGCGAGCATTCCAAACGCATCGCCGTGGTCCTCAGCGCCGAGCAGGGCAAAACCATCGCTGACGCCGAAGGCGACATCTTCCGCGGTCTGGAAGTGGTCGAGCACGCCTGCTCGATCGGCACCCTGCAAATGGGCGAGTTCGCCGAAAACGTTGCCGGCGGCGTCGACACCTACACCCTGCGCCAGCCGATCGGCGTGTGCGCCGGCATCACCCCGTTCAACTTCCCGGCGATGATTCCGCTGTGGATGTTCCCGATGGCCATCGCCTGCGGTAACACCTTCGTGCTGAAGCCTTCGGAACAGGATCCGCTGTCGACCATGCTGTTGGTCGAACTGGCAATCGAGGCCGGCGTGCCCGCGGGCGTGCTCAACGTCGTGCATGGTGGTAAGGACGTGGTCGATGGCCTGTGCACGCACAAGGACATCAAAGCCGTGTCGTTCGTCGGTTCGACCGCCGTCGGTACGCATGTCTACGACCTGGCCGGCAAGCACGGCAAACGTGTGCAGTCGATGATGGGCGCGAAGAACCACGCCGTGGTCCTGCCGGATGCCAATCGCGAGCAAGCGTTGAATGCGCTGGTCGGCGCCGGTTTCGGCGCGGCCGGGCAGCGTTGCATGGCGACCTCGGTGGTGGTGCTGGTCGGTGCGGCGAAACAGTGGCTGCCGGATTTGAAAGCGCTGGCGCAGAAACTCAAGGTCAATGCCGGCAACGAGCCGGGCACCGACGTGGGGCCGGTGATTTCGAAAAAGGCCAAGGCGCGAATTCTTGAACTGATCGAAAGCGGCATCAAGGAAGGCGCCAAACTGGAGCTCGACGGTCGCGATATCCAGGTGCCGGGCTACGAGCAGGGCAACTTTGTCGGCCCGACCCTGTTTTCCGGCGTGACGCCGGCCATGCAGATCTACACTCAGGAAATCTTCGGCCCGGTGCTGGTGGTGCTGGAAGTCGACACCCTCGATCAGGCCATCGCTCTGGTCAACGCCAACCCGTTCGGCAACGGCACCGGTCTGTTCACCCAGAGCGGTGCGGCGGCGCGCAAGTTCCAGACTGAAATCGACGTCGGTCAGGTTGGCATCAATATTCCGATTCCGGTGCCGGTGCCGTTCTTCAGCTTCACCGGTTCGCGCGGCTCGAAACTCGGCGACCTCGGCCCGTACGGCAAGCAAGTGGTGCAGTTCTACACGCAGACCAAAACGGTTACGGCGCGCTGGTTCGATGACGACAGCGTCAACGACGGCGTGAACACCACCATCAACCTGCGCTGAGGATTCGATCATGAAAATCACATTTATCGGTCTTGGCAACATGGGCGCACCGATGGCGCGCAACCTGATCAAAGCTGGCCATTCGCTGAATCTGGTCGATCTGAACAAGACCGTGCTGGCCGAACTGGAGCAACTGGGCGGCACCATTCGCGCGTCGGCGCGCGAGGCTGCCGAGGATGCCGAACTGGTGATCACCATGCTGCCAGCCGCCGTGCATGTGCGCAGCGTCTGGCTCGGTGAGGAAGGTGTGCTCGCCGGCATCCGTCAGGGCGTGCCGGCGGTCGATTGCAGCACCATCGATCCGCAGACCGCACGCGACGTCGCAGCCGCTGCCGCCAAACACGGCGTAGCGATGGCTGATGCGCCGGTATCCGGCGGTACTGGAGGTGCGACGGCCGGGACGCTGACCTTCATGGTCGGCGCTACCCCGGAACTGTTCGCCACCCTGCAACCGGTGCTGGCGCAGATGGGCCGCAACATCGTGCATTGTGGTGAAGTCGGCACCGGGCAGATCGCCAAGATCTGCAACAACCTGCTGCTGGCGATCTCCATGGTTGGCGTCAGCGAGGCGATGGCGCTGGGCGATGCGCTGGGTATCGACACTTCGGTGCTGGCCGGGATCATCAACAGCTCGACCGGCCGCTGCTGGAGTTCGGAAATGTACAACCCGTGGCCGGGCATCGTCGAAACGGCGCCGGCCTCGCGGGGTTATACCGGTGGCTTCGGGGCGGAGCTGATGCTCAAGGATCTTGGCCTGGCCACCGAAGCAGCGCGTCAGGCGCATCAGCCGGTGATACTCGGCGCGGTGGCGCAGCAGTTGTATCAGGCGATGAGTCAGCGCGGTGATGGCGGCAAGGATTTCTCGGCGATCATCAACAGCTATCGCAAACCGCAATAGAAAGCCCTGGTGCAAAACCTGTGGGAGCGGGCCTGCTCGCGAAGACGGCGTCAGCCTCAATACATCATCGCCTGACAGTTCTCCCCCTCACCCCAGCCCTCTCCCGAGGGAGAGGGAGAGGGAGCCGATTGCAGCGCCAGCAGGCTGGCTCCCACAGGGAATTGAGGTGTACTTGATAATGTTTGCCGGGAAATCACGTCGGGTGATTCCCCGGCTTTTTTGCATCAGGCGAAAACGAAATATTTGCGCACGGTCTCGACCACTTCCCAGGTGCCTTTCATGCCCGGCTCGACCACGAAGATATCGCCGGCACGCAGGTGGATCGGCGCCATGCCGTCCGGGGTGATCACGCAGTAGCCTTCCTGGAAATGACAGTATTCCCACTTCACATAATCGACGCGCCACTTGCCCGGAGTGCAGATCCAGGTGCCCATGATCTTGCTGCCGTCTTCGCTGGTGTAGGCGTTGAGGTTGACGGTGTGCGGGTCGCCTTCGAGTTTTTCCCATTTGCAGGCGTCGAGTACCGGCAGCGGGTGGGTGTCGCGCAGAACGGTGATAGGGGCGGTCGCGGTCATGAGGACTCCGGGGCAGGTGGACTTGAGGAATGAAGTCGCACCCTATAGCGCGCGGTCGCCGTTCAGTTGTCTGGGGTCGACATCGAACTGCTCAGAAACGCGCGGATCGGTCAGCGCGTGTAACAACGCCTGCGCGTAGGGCGGTAGTGCGCTGAAATCTCTAGCGCACATCATCAGAGTCCGGCGCGCCCAGGGTTCATTCAACGCTACGCTTTTGAAGGTTCCGGGCGCCGCGCGTTCGACTGCCGCCAGCGGCACGATCGCCAGCCCCGCGCCCCGGCCGACCATGCGTATTACCCCGTCAAAACCTTCGACGCGAATCCGTACCGACATGCGCGCGCCGCTGTGCAGCGCTTGTTCTTCGAGATAGATCGCCAAGGCGCTGTCGGCGCTGAGTCCGACAAAGTCGTGCTGCAACGTCGCACTGAAATTGACTGCGACGGCGTCAGACAACGGGTGGTCGAGCGGCAGAATCAGCACCAAGGGGTCGTGGCGAAACGGCTGAGTCTGTAAGCCGCCAGTGTCGACTGCGTCAGACACAATCCCGAGATCTGCTGCGCCTTCACGCAAGGCGTGGGTGATCCGTGCGCTGGGCAGTTCCTGCAGCTCGATGTCGAGATTGGCATGGCTGCGCAGAAAATCCGCGAGCAGTTCCGGCAGGTATTCGGTGATCGCCGTGGTGTTGCACAGCAGGCGCACCTGGCCTTTGACGCCTTGGGCGTAATCGGCCAGATCCTGTTGCATGCGCTCGGCCTGTTGCAGGATGACGCGAGCATGGCGGGCGAGGGCGTTGCCGGCGGGCGTCGGCGTCACGCCACGGCGACCGCGTTCGAGAAATTCGGTGCCGAGTGAGGCTTCCATCGCGCGGATTCTGGCGCTGGCGGCGGCCAGGGATAAATGGCTGCGGACGGCGCCGGCGGTGATGTTGCCGGTATCCAGGATGTGCAGGAAGAGGCGCAGGTCGGTGAGGTCGAAGTGCATGGGGGGCCTCTGATTTTTATGGCGTCTGGGCTGGCCCTTTCGCTGGCAAGCCAGCTCCCACAGGTTTCATTGTTGGTCTCTAAATGTGATGAACAACCGAGATCCTGTGGGAGCTGGCTTGCCAGCGATGAGGCCAGATGCATCATTGCAAACATCAGCCTCTTGCAAAGGGTGAGGCAGCCTCAGTATATGGCAGATTTTCAGCCAGCCCCGACTGGTGCAAAGTAGCATCATGCATACCCTCACCGACTTCTATCAAAACCTCGGCCCAGTCCTGTCCTTGCTTGTCGTCCTCACCTTCCTGCTCGCCGGCCTGGTCAAAGGCGTGATCGGCCTCGGCTTGCCCACCGTCGCCATGGGCCTGCTCGGTCTGGCTATGGCGCCGGCGCAGGCAGCCGCACTGTTGATCATCCCGGCGACCTTGACCAATCTCTGGCAACTGGCATTCGGCGGGCATCTCGTTGCGCTGATCAAACGCCTGTGGCCGATGCTTCTGCTGATCTTCCTCGGCACTGCCATCGGCACGCTATGGATCGGCATGGCGGGCGGGCATTGGGTGGTACGCGGGCTGGGCGCGGCGCTGTTGCTCTATGCGTTGAGCGGACTGTTCCTGCCGACACTGCGGGTCAACCCGCGTTATGAAACCTGGCTTGGTCCGACCTGCGGTTTGATCACCGGCATCATCACCTCGGCCACTGGTGTGTTCGTGATTCCGGCCGTGCCGTACCTGCAAGCCCTGGGCTTGCGTCGCGATGAACTGGTGCAGGCGCTGGGCCTGTCGTTCACGGTGTCGACGCTTGCCTTGGCCGCAGGCTTGCTCTGGCGCGGTGCGCTGGGAAGTGGCGAACTCGGTGCGTCGTTGCTGGTGCTGATGCCGGCCCTGCTCGGCATGTGGCTCGGCCAATGGCTGCGCCAGCGCATCAGCGCGGTGCTGTTCAAGCGGGTGTTTTTTATCGGTCTGGGCGCGCTCGGCGCCCATTTGCTGATCAGCGCTTAGCCGAGGAAGCGCTGAGCATGTCGATCGGGCGGATGTCAAAATCGCGCTCCAGATATTCCATGCGTCGGGCGAAAAAATCCTTCATGTGCGGCAGATTCGAGTGCTCGTCCAGGTGCGCCCGCGACTCCCAGATCTCGTAGAAAATGAACAGCGTCGGATCTTCCTTGTCGCGCAACATGTGGTATTCGATGCAACCGGGCTCGGCGCGACTCGGTTCGACATAAGCGCGAAACAGTGCCTCGAAAGCCTCGGCGCGTTCCGGGCGGGTCTTGGCATGCAGGATAAAACCCTCGCGTTCACTCATCACAACGTCCTCGTATTCATGAAAGCGCCGAATGCTACGACAACAATCACGGTTCGATTCGTGCGTTTTGCTCAAATGTATTTTGCGCGGGCATGGCTTATTCCGCGCGACGCGAGCCGTTAATCTGCCGCCATTCCATTTCCACTTTCCATCCAGCCCAATGGCTGCGCTGAGGCTTTGTCATGAAAAAAGTACTGTTGCTCAATGGCGGTAAAAAATTCGCTCACTCCGACGGTCGCTACAACGCCACCCTGCACGAAACCGCGCTGAGCGTGCTGGACCGTGGCGGTGTCGATGTGAAAACCACCTTCATCGACGAGGGCTACGACGTCGCCGAGGAAGTGGCGAAATTCCTCTGGGCCGACGTGATCGTTTATCAAATGCCGGGCTGGTGGATGGGCGCGCCATGGACCGTAAAAAAATACATCGACGAAGTCTTTACCGAGGGCCACGGCAGTCTCTACGCCAGCGATGGCCGCACCCGTTCCGACGCGTCGCAGAAATACGGTAGCGGAGGTCTGATCCAGGGCAAGCAGTACATGCTTTCGCTGACCTGGAACGCACCGCAGCAAGCCTTCGATGACCCGAGCGATTTCTTTGAAGCCAAGGGCGTCGATGCGGTGTACTTCCCGTTCCACAAGGCCAACGAGTTTCTTGGCATGACCGCGCTGCCAACCTTCCTCTGTGTCGACGTGATGAAGCGCCCGAACATCGAAAACGACGTGGCGCGTTATGAGCAGCATTTGACCGAGGTGTTTGGCCTCAAGGGCTGATGCTCGGCTACTATCGTGGGCCTGCGCCTGTGTGGCAGGCCCATCGAGCAGAGGACACCCGTGAAAGCCAGATCCGATGAATTGCAGATTTTCGTCTGCGTGATCGAGTGCGGTTCGATTTCCGCCGCGGCCGAACAGGTCGGGCAGACGCCATCGGCGGTCAGTCGCACGCTGTCGCGGCTGGAAGCCAAACTTGAAACCACGCTGATCAATCGCACCACGCGGCGCATGGACCTGACCGAGGAGGGCCGGTACTTCTTCGAACAGGCCAAGCTGATTCTCGATCAAATGGACCAACTCGAAGAACGCCTGTCCTCGCGCCAGCAAACCCCGTCCGGGCGACTGCGAATCAACGCCGCCTCACCGTTCATGCTGCACGCCATCGTGCCCTACATCGACGAGTTTCGCCGGCTCTACCCGGACATTCAGCTCGAACTCAACAGCAATGACCTGATCATCGATCTGCTGGAACAAAGCACCGACATCGCCATTCGCATCGGCAATCTCGCCGATTCGACATTGCATGCGCGTTCGCTCGGTTGCAGTCCGTTGCTGATCGTCGCCAGCCCGGCCTATCTGAAACAGCGCGGTACGCCGCGGCAAGTGGCCGATCTGAGCCAACACACCTTGCTCGGTTTTACCCAGAACGAAGGCCTCAACCAATGGCCGCTGCGCTACGTGCACGGTGACCGCTGGCCGATCACCGCGGCGATCAGCGCTTCCAGCGGCGAAACCGTGCGCCATCTGGCGCTGGAAGGGCAGGGCATTGCCTGTCTGTCGCACTTCATGACCATCGATGACATTCGTGCCGGGCGCTTGAAAGTCCTGCTGGGTGAATTCAACAGCGGTTATCGCCAGCCGATCAACGCGGTGTACTACCGTAATTCGCAACTGGCCCTGCGCATTCAGTGCTTTCTCGATTTCATTCAGAGCAAACTCGCGGCGTACGCCAGCGCGGATTTCAAGGGCTGATTCGTGATTCCTGCGCAACAGTGATTTGGGCGCGGGCGGGTTTTTCGATCGGGGTCAGCGGTCGATACTCGCCGCATCACTTATTCACGCAGGGAGTTTCTCCATGAACGTATTTATTACCGGCGCTGCCGGTTTTATCGGCGGTTCCATCGCCACCGGTCTGGTTCAGGCCGGGCATCAGGTCACCGGTCTGGTGCGCAGTGCCGAACAGGCTGATGAACTCAAGGCTCTGGGGATTAACGCCGTCATCGGCACCCTTGACGATCAGGCATTGCTCGCCGAACAGGCCCGCGCGGCGGATGCGGTAATCAACGCCGCCAGCAGCGACCATAGCGCTGCGGTTGAGGCATTGATCGATGCCTTGCGCGGCTCCAGCAAGGTGCTTCTGCACACCAGCGGGTCGAGCATTGTCGGCGATGCGTCGGGCGGTAAGTCCAGCGACGTCATCTATTACGAAGATAACTTGCCGGAACCGACCGTCGACAAAGCCGCCCGCGTGGCGATCGACAACCTGGTGCTTGCCGCGGCGAAGGACGGCGTGAATTCCGCTGTCATCTGCAACACGCTGATCTACGGTCATAGCCTCGGCGTCAAACGCGACAGCGTGCAGTTGCCGCGTCTGCTGAAGCAGGCGCGCAAAAGTGGTGTGGTGCGGCATGTTGGCACCGGGCAGAACATCTGGTCCAACGTTCACATCGAAGACGTCGTGGCCCTTTACGTACTGGCGCTGAGCAAGAATGTACCGGGCACTTTCTACTTCGTCGAAAGCGGTGAAGCGTCGTTCATCGACATGACTACCGCCATGTCCGCCGCGCTGAATCTGGGCCAGCCACAAGACTGGCCGCTGCAGGACGCCGAAGCCGAATGGGGCTATGAGATGGCCAACTACGGCCTCGGCTCCAACAGCCGCGTCCGCGGCAACAAGGCCCGCGAACTGCTGGGCTGGGCGCCGAAGCGCACTTCGGTGGTTGAATGGATTCGTAAGGAAATGGTGTGATCCGTACGCTACGTCCCACAGGTTTTGCGCATTCTGTTTGGAGGAATGCGATCAAACTGTAGGAGTGAGCCTGCTCGCGATAGCGGTCATTCAGCCAATGATGATATTGACTGTTACGACACAATCGCGAGCAGGCTCACTCCTACAGGGGGCTGTGTTGGCTGTAAAAGCATGTAAATCCCACCCTACGATTTTCATTCATCACGACAACCCGTACCCATCAGCGACACACCTTGCCTCTCCACGAAAATTACTTTCATGCGGTTTGAAATCTCGATCTCGAAATGATTTATGAGTTTCACAACCCATTCGAACGTGACCCTTTCGAGGAGTACCGCATGACGCCTTCTTTCGGCTACTGGCTGCTGGTCTATGCCGCTGTCGCCATCATCGCGCTGATCGTGTTGATCGCCCGTTACCGGCTCAATCCGTTCATCGTCATCACCCTGATTTCCATCGGCTTGGCTCTGGTCGCCGGCATGCCACCGTCGGGCGTGGTAGGGGCATATGAGGCCGGGGTCGGCAAGACGCTGGGGCACATTGCGCTGGTGGTGGCGCTGGGGACGATGCTTGGCAAGATGATGGCCGAGTCCGGCGGTGCCGAGCAGATGGCGCGAACCTTGATCGATAAGTTCGGTGAGAAGAACGCGCACTGGGCGATGGTCTGCATCGCCTTTCTGGTGGGGCTGCCGCTGTTCTTCGAAGTCGGTTTCGTCTTGCTGGTACCGATTGCCTTTACCGTGGCGCGGCGAGTCGGTGTGTCGATTCTGATGGTCGGGTTGCCGATGGTTGCGGGCCTGTCGGTGGTGCATGCACTGGTGCCGCCGCATCCGGCGGCGATGCTCGCGGTGCAGGCGTATCAGGCCTCGGTCGGGCAGACCTTGCTCTACGCGATCGCCATCGGTATTCCGACTGCAATCATCGCCGGCCCGCTGTACGCCAGATTCATCGTGCCGCGCATTCAATTGCCGGCGGATAACCCGCTGGAAAAACAATTCCTGGACCGCGAGCCACGCGACAAACTGCCCGGTTTCGGCATCACCATGGCAACCATTCTGTTGCCGGTGGTGCTGATGCTGATCGGCGGCTGGGCCAATCTGATTTCCACCCCGGGCAGCGGGTTCAACCAGTTCCTGCTGTTCATCGGTAACTCGGTCATCGCCCTGTTGCTAGCGACCTTGCTGAGCTTCTGGACACTCGGCATCGCCCAAGGCTTCAACCGCGAATCGATCCTCAAGTTCACCAACGAATGCCTCGCGCCCACCGCCAGCATCACCCTGCTGGTCGGTGCCGGCGGTGGCTTGAACCGGATTCTGGTGGACGCAGGCGTGACTGATCAGATCGTCGGCCTCGCCCATGAATTTCATCTGTCGCCGCTGCTCATGGGCTGGCTGTTCGCCGCGTTGATGCGCATCGCCACCGGCTCCGCAACCGTGGCGATGACCACCGCATCCGGGGTGGTCGCGCCGGTGGCCATTGGTCTGGGTTATCCACACCCGGAGCTGTTGGTGCTGGCGACCGGCGCCGGGTCGGTTATCTTTTCCCACGTCAACGACGGCGGCTTCTGGTTGATCAAGGAATACTTCAACATGAGCGTCGCGCAGACATTCAAGACCTGGACGGTACTTGAGACGCTGATCTCGCTGGTCGCGTTCGGCCTGACCGTTGGCCTTTCTTACCTGCTGTAACCGGAGCCCGCCGCCCATGGATATCCTCTACCAGATCCGCGCCCGCCAGGATTCCTTCAGCGCAGGCGAAGGGCGCATCGCCCGGCTGATGCTCGACGACGTCGGTTTCGCCGCCAGCGCCAGCCTCGAAGACCTCGCGCAACGCGCCGAAGTCAGCACCGCCACGCTGTCGCGCTTTGCCCGTACGGTCGGCTGCCGCGACCTGCGTGACCTGCGCCTGCAACTGGCCCAGGCCAGCGGCGTTGGCAGCCGTTTCCTTGATCCGGCGGGCACGCCTGAACAGTCGGCGTTCTACGGCCAGATTGTTGGCGACATCGAAACCACGCTGCGCCAGCATCTGGCCGGTTTCGACGAATCGCGCTTCGCCGATGCGGTGAAAATGCTCGGCCAGGCGCGGATGATTCATGCGTTCGGCATGGGCGGATGCTCGACCCTGTGCAGCGATGAATTGCAGGTGCGCCTGGTGCGCTTCGGCTATCCGATTGCGGTGTGTCATGACGCAGTGATGATGCGCGTCACCGCGGCCAGCCTGAATGCCGAGCAAGTAGTCATCGTCTGCTCATTGACCGGCATCACCCCGGAGCTGCTGGAAACTGTAGAGCTGGCGCGCAACTACGGCGCGCGCATTCTGGCAATCACCCGCGCCGATTCGCCGCTGGCCGAACTGGCCGATGTCGTCCTGCCGCTGCAAGGCGCGGAAACCTCGTTCATCTACAAACCGACGGCGGCGCGCTACGGCATGCTGCTGGCCATCGACGTGCTCGCCACCGAGCTGGCGCTGGCCAGTCCTGAAGACAATCAAGAACGTCTGCGGCGGATCAAACTCGCCCTCGACGAATACCGTGGCGGCGACGATCACCTGCCGCTGGGAGACTGACATGCAGTACGACACGCTGATTCGCAACGCTCTGGTCATCGACGGCAGCAACACCCCAGGCTATGAAGCCGACGTGGCGATTCTCAACGGCCGCATCGAGCGCATCGGCGACTTGCACGACGCCAGCGCCAGGGAAGAAATCGACGCCGCCGGCCGCGTGCTGGCGCCGGGTTTCATCGATGTCCACACCCACGACGACACCGTGGTCATCCGCCAACCGCAGATGTTGCCCAAGCTCAGCCAGGGCGTGACCACGGTGATTGTCGGCAACTGCGGCATCAGCGCTTCGCCGGTCACGTTGAAGGGCAATCCGCCGGACCCGATGAACCTGCTCGGCACTCAGGCCGCGTTCGTTTACCCACGCTTCAGCGATTACCGCGCGGCGGTGGAAGCGGCCAACACCACGCTGAATGTTGCGGCACTGGTCGGCCACACGGCGCTGCGCAGCAATCACCTCGACGACCTGTTCCGCACCGCAACGGCGGAGGAAATCGCTGCGATGCGCGAGCAGTTGCGCGAAAGCCTGGAGGCCGGTGCCTTGGGTTTATCCACGGGCCTGGCCTACGCCAGCGCCTACAACGCTTCTACCGACGAGGTCATGCAACTGACCGAAGAACTGACGGCATTCGGCGCCGTCTACACCACCCATTTGCGCAGCGAATTCGCCCCGGTGCTCGAAGCCATGGACGAGGCGTTTCAGATTGGCCGTCATGCGCAATCACCGGTGATCATTTCCCACCTCAAATGTGCCGGCGTCGGCAATTGGGGGCGCAGTCCACAGTTATTGGCAGCGTTGGAGGAGGCAGCAAAAAACCACCCGGTCGGTTGCGATTGTTATCCCTACGCGGCGAGTTCTTCGACGCTGGATCTCAAGCAAGTCACCGACGCCCACCGCATCACCATCACCTGGTCGACACCGCACCCGCAAGTCAGCGGTCGCGACCTGATCGACATCGCCGCCGAATGGAATCTGTCGCTGCTCGACGCCGCGAAACGTCTGCAACCGGC
The DNA here is from genome assembly GCF_055484735.1 of Pseudomonas sp. 15C. Taxonomy (NCBI): domain Bacteria; kingdom Pseudomonadati; phylum Pseudomonadota; class Gammaproteobacteria; order Pseudomonadales; family Pseudomonadaceae; genus Pseudomonas; species Pseudomonas sp. 15C. The sequence goes on from NZ_JBUDGD010000006.1 coordinate 24,585, forward strand.
AGGCGCGGTGTACTACGGCATGGACGAGGCTGATGTCAGAAGAATCCTCGCCCATCCACTGTCCATGGTCGGCTCTGACGGCCTGCCCGAAGACCCGTTCCCGCATCCGCGCCTGTGGGGCGCTTTCCCACGGGTGCTGGGGCATTTCAGTCGCGACGTCGGCCTGTTTCCGCTGCACACCGCCGTGCACAAGATGACCGGCCTGTCGGCAGCGCGCTTTGGCTTGAAAGAACGGGGCGAAATCCGTGAAGGCTATTGGGCGGATCTGGTGTTGTTCGACCCGGCGACAGTGCGCGATGTGGCTGATTTCAACGACCCGCAACGGCCGGCGCAGGGCATTGACGGGGTGTGGGTCAACGGCGTGTTGAGCTATCGAGAGGGCCAGGCGAATGGCAGTCGGGCAGGGCGGTTTCTTGCGCGACAGGGGGATTTGCGCGACAACTTTCGTTGACGATTCGTGGTCTGCGTCACAATGATGGCACATTGCGACTAAAGAAAGCCGGCAGCAGGCCGACTTGCTGACATCCACCCCGTCTACACTGTGGGGCCAATCAGTCAGGGAGCACCCCATGAGCTTCGGCAAAACCACCCCGATCCTGCGGATCTTCGATGAAGCCAAAGCTGTTGAGTTCTACGTCGATTTTCTCGGTTTCAAGATCGACTGGCAGCATCGCTTCGAAGCGAATTTTCCGCTGTATCTGCAGGTGTCGCGCGGCGATTGTGTGCTGCATTTGTCCGAGCATCACGGCGACGCGTGCCCGGGTTCGGCGCTGCGCATCGAGACGGATGAGCTGGAAGTTTTTCAGCAACAACTGATCGCCAAGGACTACACGTTTTCACACCCGCAGATTCAGGCGATGCCGTGGGGCAGCCAGGACATGACGATTGCCGATCCGTTTGGCAATCGGCTGGTGTTTACCAATGCGATCAGTCTTTGACGCGGGAAAAAAGCCCCTCACCCTAGCCCTCCCGAAACGTCGGACCGCCCAGAGGGAGAGGGGACTGACCGAGGTGTCTTGCGCTATACACCGACCTGAAAAATCGAGTCGATTGGGGATTCACCGCCGCTCTTGCAGGTCGGCGCATCGTTCGAGCAACCCCCGGTCGGCTCCCTCTCCCTCTGGGAGAGGGCTGGGGTGAGGGGAAACGGGGTAAACACCAAACTCGCGACCAACCACGATCAACCGTGGGAGCGAGCCCGCTCGCGAAGAGACCCGACCCATCACCGCCGATGCATCTGCCGAAACTCCCCTGGCGGCATCCCCCTCTGACTCTTGAACGCCCGGTGAAATGACCGCGGTTCGGTAAACCCGAGATACTGGGCAATCTCCTGAATCGGCAAATCACTGTTGAGCAAATAATGCTCCGCCAGCTCTTGCCGCAACTCATCGAGCACCTGCTGATACGACGTCCCCGCCTGCTGCAACTGTCGCTGCAAGGTGCGCAGCGACACATTCAGCTGTTCGGCCACTTGCTCCTTGCGCGGCAAGCCCTGCTTGAGCAGACCGCGCAGAATGTTTTTCACCTGCTGCGCCAGCGGCGCGTCCTCCAGTGTCGCCAGCAAGCCCAGCGCGTGCTCTTCCAGCGTGCGCAATAACTGCGCATCGGCCTGACGCAACGGCAATTGCAGATAGGCCAGCGGCACGATCAACGCCGAATACGGCTGATCGAACAACACCGGGCAACCGAAGAAGCTCTGATATTGCGCCGGCGTCACCTCGGCCGGGCAGCAGTGTTCCAGCCAGACAGCGGCCGGCGACAGCTGCGTGTCGGCAATCCAGCGCGCATAGTGCAGCCATGAACCGAGCACGTTTTCCACCAGATGCCGCCGGATTCGCGGGCGCTGATGACGGCAATCCCAGATCAAATGCACCTGACCGTCGCGCATTTCGGTGCGGCTGACGCCCATGTCGCCGACCAGTTTTTCAAACGGCATGATCCGGCTCATCGCATCGCCCAGCGTCGCGCAGTTCATGGTGATGTAACCGAGCACGCTCCAGGAATTGGGCAGGACGAAATTCGCCGCGTTGAGACCAAACAGCGGATCGCCGGAATGCTCGCAGAAATAGTCGAGCAAACGCTCATGCGCCTCGCCCGGCAAGCGCAAGCTGTTGTCGCTCAACTGCTGCGTCTGCAACCCGGCCGCCGCCAGCGCCGGCTCAATGGCCATGCCCAGTTGTCCGGCATGGCGCAGGTACTTGAGCAGCGGCGGAACCGAAGTGAAACCGAGCGATTGCATGATCGCGTTCCTTTGAGCAACGCCTGAGCGAAGGGATGGCCGAAAGGTACGGTGAAACCCCGGCGAAAGTAAATGACCGTATCTGGCACGCCGGTTGACTCAATTGGCTACCCCGATTGGCCGGATACGACCGTGACACTTTGGCGCCGCTGGCTAGTATGGGGACTTTAAGCCGCATTGATTCGACGGCCCATAAGGACACACGCATGCGACGCTGGAACGGCTGGGGAGACGCAACCACGGTGGTCGAGTTACCAGCGCAGGGCGCAAGTTTTCTTGCGCAGCGAGTGGGCGAGGGCCGCGCGCTGCCCGACGCCTCGCTGGACACCGCGCTGGCCCGGGTGCCCGCATCGCGGTTGCCGGCGCACGCCTTGTACAGCATCGACGCCCATGAGCGTTTGCTGCATGCGCGCGGTCAGAGTCTGCCGGACTGGCTGGCGCTGCGCGAAGGCACGCTGGGCGTTTATCCCGACGCCGTGGCATTTCCGGAGAGCGCCGCCGCCATTCGCCAATTGCTGAAGCTGGCCGAGGAGCAGGACGTGTGCCTGATCCCTTACGGCGGCGGCACGTCGGTGGCCGGCCATATCAATCCGCCGATTTCTGCGCGGCCAGTACTGACCGTTTCACTGGCGCGAATGAACCGCCTGACCGACCTCGACGAACAGAGCCTGCTGGCGACCTTCGGCCCCGGCGCGAGCGGCCCGCAGGTCGAGAGTCAGTTGCGTGCGCGCGGCTATACCCTGGGGCATTTTCCGCAGTCGTGGGAGCTGTCGACGCTGGGCGGTTGGGTCGCCAGTCGCTCCAGTGGCCAGCAGTCGTTGCGCTACGGGCGCATCGAGCAATTGTTCGCCGGCGGAACGCTGGAAACCTTCGCCGGACCGCTGCAGATCCCGACCTTTCCAGCCTCGGCGGCTGGCCCGGACCTGCGCGAAATCGTGCTCGGTTGCGAGGGCCGTTTCGGAATCATTTCCGAGGTCAAGGTGCGCGTCAGTGCGCTGCCTGCCGATGAACGTTTCTATGGCGTGTTCCTGCCGGACTGGACGCAGGCACTCGGCGCCATTCGCCAGCTGGCCCAGGCGCGCGTGCCGCTGTCGATGCTGCGCCTGTCCAACGCGGTGGAAACCGAAACGCAACTGGCCCTGGCCGGCCATCCGCAACAGATTGCCTGGCTGGAAAAGTACCTGGGCCTGCGCGGTGCCGGCGAGGGCAAATGCCTGCTGACCTTCGGCGTGACCGGCAATCGTCAGCAGAACGCGCTGTCGTTGCGCCAGGCGCGGCAGAATCTCAAAGCGTTCGGCGGTGTGTTCACCGGCACCTTGCTCGGCAAGAAGTGGGCGCAGAACCGCTTCCGTTTTCCCTACCTGCGGGAGAACCTGTGGAACGCCGGTTACGTGGTCGACACCCTGGAAACCGCGACCGACTGGAGCAACGTCGACCACTTGCTCAACCTCATCGAAAACAGCCTGCGCGACGCCCTGGCCGCTGAAGGCGAGCGCGTGCATGTGTTCACCCACCTGTCCCACGTCTACGGCGAAGGCTCGAGCATCTACACCACTTACGTGTTTCGCCCGGCGGCGGATTACCCGGCGACGCTGGCGCGCTGGCAGGCGCTCAAACATGCGGCCAGTCAAACCATCGTCACCCACCACGGCACGATCAGCCATCAGCACGGCGTCGGCAAGGACCACGCGGCGTATCTGCTGCGCGAGAAGGGCGCGCTGGCGGTGGAAACCTTGCAGGCGTTGAGCAGACATTTCGATCCGGCCGGGCGCCTCAATCCCGGCACGTTGCTGCCGGAATGACTGCCGTGAATGAGAACTGGAACGCCGCATGGCGCGAGCAGATGCTGCCAACCCTGGCGGACGAACGCTGGGATCTGATCGTGATCGGCGGCGGCATCAGTGGCGCCGGGATAGTGCGTGAAGCGGCGCGGCGTGGCTGGCGCTGTCTGTTGCTGGAGCAGCGGGATTTTGCCTGGGGCACCTCCAGTCGTTCTTCGAAAATGGTCCATGGCGGTTTGCGCTACATCGCCAAGGGCCAGTGGCGGCTGACCCGCGCTTCGGTGCGCGAACGCCAGCGCCTGCTCGACGAGGCGCCGGGGCTGGTCGAGCCGATGAGTTTCCTGATGCCGCACTATCGCGGCGGCTTTCCCGGCCCGCGTGTGTTGAGCGGTTTACTGAGTATTTACGACGCCTTGGCCGGGCGCCGCAGCCATCGTTTCGATGACGCGCAGCAGCTGCGTTTTCTGACGCCGGGGCTGAAGGAACATGACCTTGTCGGCGGCACCCGTTTCGTCGATGCATTGACCGACGATGCCCGGCTGGTGATGCGCGTATTGCACGAGGCGCGCGCCGATGGCGCCGTGGTGCTCAATGGTTTGCGCGTGACGCAGGTGCTGCGTGAAGACGGGCGGGTGTGTGGCGTTGAAGTCGAAGATCGTGAGTCGGGCAAGACATTGCAATTGCGCTGCGCTGTGCTCGCGGTGGCCACGGGCGCATGGGCAGAACGCCTGCGCCCAAGCGATTCGCCACGGCAATTGCGCCCGCTGCGCGGCAGTCATTTGCTGCTGCCGGGTTGGCGTTTGCCGGTGGCGCAGGCGCTGACCTTTCTGCATGCGCGTGACCGGCGGCCGGTGTTCGTTTTCCCGTGGGAAGGCGCGACCGTGGTCGGCACCACTGATCTCGATCATCGTGAAGATCTCGATCAGAGCGCGAGCATCAGCGGCGAAGAACTCGACTATCTGCTGGCCGCTTGCACGCAAGCCTTTCCCGCTGCCGAAGTGACGGCGACGGATGTGCTGTCGACCTGGGCCGGCGTGCGTCCGGTGGTCGGCGCTGCTGGCGAGCATCAGGGCAAACCGTCGAACGAAACCCGGGAACATGTGCTGTGGCAGGAGCCCGGCTGCGTAACGCTGGCCGGCGGCAAACTGACCACGTTCCGTCCGCAAGCGATTGAAGTGCTCAAGGCATGCGCGGACATGCTCGGCCGCGCTTTTGAAGATGACGCCGCGCCGGTGTTTGCCGCGGTGCAGCCATCGCCGATTCCGGGCCTGAGCCCGCAGCAATGGCGACGCCTGGCCGGGCGCCATGGCCGTGATCTGCCGAGGCTGGCGCAACTCATTGCCGAAGTCGGGCAGGAAACGGTCGGCGCCACGGATACGTTGTGGGCCGAACTGGCGTTAGCCTGCGAGGCGGAAATGGTCCTGCATCTGGATGACTTGCTGCTGCGTCGCACTCGTCTGGGGCTGTTGCTGGCGCGCGGTGGCGAGGAGCATTTCGCCGCGATCCGTACGCTCTGCCAGCCGCGCCTGGCCTGGAACGACGAGCGCTGGCAGGTGGAAATTCAGCGTTATCGTTTGCTGTGGCAACGCGATCATGGCTTGCCGGAGATCACGCCATGACGGCTCAAAAATACCTGCTGGCGATCGACAACGGCACCCAGAGCGTGCGCGCGCTGCTGTTCGATCTGCAAGGCAATCTGCTCGGCAAGGGCAAGGTCGAGTTGCAAGCGTATTACTCGACACAACCGGGCTGGGCCGAGCAGGATCCGGACTATTACTGGGCGAAACTCGGCGAGGCGTGTCAGCAACTCTGGCAGCAGACCGGGATCGACCGTGCGCAGATTGTCGGCGTTTCCCTGACTACGCAGCGCGGCACGGTGATCAATCTTGATGCCGATGGCAAACCCCTGCGCCCGGCAATTGTGTGGCTCGATCAGCGCCAGAGCGAAGTTGCAGGCAGCATCAAAGGGCCGTGGGGCTGGCTGTTGAAACTGGTCGGCGCGAAAGCCACCGTCGACTACTTTCGCGCCCAGGCCGAGGCCAACTGGATTGCCCGGCATCAACCGCAAGTGTGGGCGGCGACCGACAAGTTTTTGCTGCTGTCGGGGTTTCTCAGCTATCGACTCTGCGGGCGCTTTGTCGACTCGGTGGGCTGCTGCGTCGGTTACCTGCCGTTCGATTTCAAGCGGCTGAAATGGGCGGCGCCGCGTGACTGGAAATGGCAGGCGCTGGCGGTGCGTCCCGAGCAGTTGCCTAGCCTGCACAAGCCCGGCGAAACCCTCGGTCACATCAGCGCCGAAGCCAGCCGTCATACGGGTATTCCCGAAGGCTTGCCGCTGATTGCCGCCGGTGCCGACAAGGCCTGCGAAGTGCTCGGTGCCGGCGTGGTCGATACAAGCACCGTGTGCCTGTCCTACGGCACCACGGCGACCATCACCAGCACCCGTTCACGCTACCTGGAAATCGTCCCGTTGATCCCGCCGTACCCCGCGGCGGTGCCGGATCAGTACAACTGCGAAGTGATGATCTACCGCGGTTACTGGATGGTCAGCTGGTTCAAGAACGAGTTCGGCCTGCGCGAAATGCAGCAGGCGCAAGAGCAGGGTATCGAGCCCGAGCAACTGTTCGACGCGCTGGTCAATGCGGTGCCGCCGGGTTCGATGGGATTGATGCTGCAACCCTACTGGTCGCCGGGCATTCGCGAACCGGGCGTGGAGGCCAAAGGCGCGATGATCGGCTTCGGCGATGTGCACACTCGCGCGCATATCTACCGGGCGATTCTGGAAGGTTTGGCTTATGCGCTCCGCCAAGGCATGGAGAACATCGAGAAACGCTCGAAGGTCTCGATCAAGCGCCTGCGCGTGGCCGGGGGCGGTTCGCAAAGTGATGCGGCGATGCAACTGACCGCCAACATCTTCGGCCTGCCGGCCGAGCGCCCGCACGTCTACGAAGCCTCCGGCCTCGGCGCCGCGATCTGCTGCGCTGTAGGGCTGGGCCTGCATCCCGACTTCCCCAGCGCCATCGCCGCGATGACCCGCGTGGGCACGGTGTTCACCCCACAACCTGAGGCGCAGCAGGTTTATCAGCGACTGTATGCAGAGGTGTATCTGCGCATGTATCGGCAGCTTAAACCGCTGTATCAGAGCATTCGGGAGATTACCGGGTACCCGGCGTGAAGCCGCTGAATGTGGACGACTCAAAAACTGAGCGAGCCTGCTCGCGATAGCGCAGTGTCAGCCAGCATCGAATCGCCTGACACAACGCCATCGCGGGCAAGCCCGCTCCCACAGTATGTAGGAAACTCAAACTATGCTAGCCTGCAATCAGTGATTTCATTGATTACAGGAGGGCGGGTATGGCCAGCATCACAATTAGAAATCTGGATGAGAAGCTAAAGGAGCAGTTGAGAATTACTGCTGCGCACAATGGACACTCTATGGAAGAAGAGGCTCGCCTGATATTGGGTAGAGCATTGGCAGCCGTTGATCGAGCCGGAGGACTTGGCAGTCGGATTCGCGGCCGGTTCAGCGCTGTCGGCGGAGTCGATCTCAAGCTGCCCGGACGTTCCGAAAAAGCCACTGCGGTGGATTTTTCTGAATGATAGTGCTTGATACCAATGTTCTTTCGGAGTTTATGCGAGTTGAGCCTGAATCCCGTGTACTGGCTTGGGTTGATGCTCAGCCCGCAATGGAGTTGGCAGTCAGTGCAGTTACGGTGGCAGAAATACTTCATGGCATAGCAAGGCTGCCGTCTGGCAAGCGCAAACAGAAACTTGAAGCCCATGCTATGGCAATGTTCGAAGAGGACTTTGCCGGACGAATCCTGCCGTTCGATGCTCATTCAGCCGTTGAATACGCAACGCTCGTAGCTGGTGCGGAGGCGAAGGGAAGGGGAGTCGCGATGGCTGACGCGCAAATCGCTGCAATCTGCCGAAGCTGCGGTGCTGCAATAGCGACGCGAAATATCAGGGATTTCGAGTTTTCCGGAATCGAAGTGATCAACCCGTGGGAAGCATAAGGCGCTTTTAACCATTCGAAATGACATCGCGGGCAAGCCTGCTCCCACAGTTTTCGAGGCGAACACATCATCTGTGGACGACCCAAAAACCTGTGGGAGCGGGCTTGCCCGCGATTGGGTTTTAGCTTCAGCGCAACATGAGCATCAAACGCGGAAGTGGCTGACCATCTGCTGCAACTGACCACCCAGACGCGCGAGTTCAACGCTCGACGCGGCCGTTTCATCACTCGCCGCGGCAGTCTGTTCCGAGACGTCGCGTACGTTGATGATGCTGCGGCTGATTTCTTCGGCCACGGCGCTTTGCTGTTCGGCAGCGGCGGCGATCTGCTGGTTCATCGACTGGATGTTCGACACCGTGCGGGTGATGTTTTCCAGCGACGCACCGGCCTTGCGGGTCAGGGCGACGCTGCTGTCGGTCAGCGCGCGGCTGTTGTTCATCACCGCAGACACTTGCTGAGTGCCGTTCTGCAAACCGGCAACCAGGCCTTCGATTTCCTCGGTGGACTTCTGCGTACGCTGGGCCAGACCACGGACCTCATCGGCAACCACAGCAAAACCACGACCGGCCTCACCGGCGCGGGCGGCTTCGATGGCGGCGTTCAGCGCCAGCAGGTTGGTCTGTTCGGCTACGGCTTTGATCACGTCCATGACGCTGCCGATCTTGTCGCTTTCCTGTTGCAGCACGCTCATCGCTTCGGTCGAACGCACGACTTCGCTGGCCAGACGCTCGATCTGCGCGATGGCTTCGTTCACCACCTTGTCGCCTTCACGGGCTTCACCGTCCGCCGCCGCAGCAGCTTGCGAGGCTTCTTCAGCGTTGCGCGCGACTTCCTGCACGGTGGCAGTCATCTCGTGCATGGCGGTGGCGACCTGATCGGTCTCGACTTTCTGGCTGTTCACGCCGGCACTGGTCTGTTCGGTCACAGCCGACAGTTCTTCGGCGGCGCTGGCGATCTGGGTGACGCCGTCGCGGATACCGCTGATCAAGTCACGCAGGGTCACGCCCATGCGAGCAATGCCTTGTTGCAGCACGCCGAGTTCGTCGCGACGCGTGACGGTCACGTTCTGGGTCAGGTCGCCGCTGGCGATGCGCTCGACCACGGCCAGGGTCTCTTGCAGCGGACGGGTGATCTGGCGGGTGATGATCACCGCAGCGATCACGCCCACCAGCAACGCCAGCAGGGTACTGATCAACTGAAAGGTGCGGGCCTGAGCACTTTCGACGTCACGACGGTCGAGCTGAATCTGGTACAGCTGCTCGCTCAGGGACACGATGGTGGTGCCCTGGTCAGTCATTTCCTTACGCGCCTGCACCGCTTCGCTGTTGGCATTCTTGAACGCCATCAGCGAGCTGCGGTAGTTGACCAGCGCGGTCTCCAGCTGACGCAGCGCGTCTTGCTGGGTCGACGCAAAGTAGCTGTTCAGTGGCTTGAGGCTGGCAAGCGCCGCATCGATCTGGGCGACGGCTTTCTGCTCGGTTTCGGCATTGCTGGTGGCGGTGTAGCCGCGCACTTCGTAGCGCGCGAGGATGAACGCTTCCTTGGCCGCCGTGACCGCCTGGAACTGTTCGAAACGCTGCTCGCTCAGCTCCATCTGCTGCACACGCTGGCTGATCGATTCGATCAAATCGTACGCGGTCGCGGCGCTGGCGCTCATGCTGTCGCGGGCGCTGTTGCCGGTGCGATAGGCGTTGCGCATCTTGTTCAGCGAAGTCTGGTATTCAGCGATGGTCGCGGCCTGCTGCTTGAGCAGTTTGACGTTTTCCGGGCTCTTGAATTTGCTGATCAGCGCTTGCTGCTGAGCGGCGAAACCGTCGAGGGTGGTCTGCACGTTCTGCGCGGCGGTTTCATCGCCATTGGTCAGCATGTATTGCAGGCGCACCACGCGCAGTTTGGTCAGGCCGCTGTTGAGCTGGGTGATGTCGCTCATCCAGTTGCTGCGGTCGATCAGCCCGCCGAGGCTGGTCCAGCCGGTCAAGGCCAAAACGCACGTCAGGGCCAGCACCAGGCCGAAGCCCAGGCCCAGTTTCATGTTCACGCTGATGTTGCCGAACCAGCTATTCATCAATAATCCTCCAGAAACGTTGGGTTTCTTGGTCGTCAGTTAAGCTGGAAGATTGTTGTTCTTTTGAGCCAGCAGGGGTGTAAGCAGGACTGTATCGGCCGCAAAACCGAGAGCTGAAAGGTTTTTTGTCCTGCGGTACACAACGCCCGCCGCCAAGACTTTTTTCACATGGGTTTCACCAGTCGCCGACGCCGGGCTCGGTACCTTCGCCGCATCGAATGACAGCTGATGCATCCCGGCGAGGCGGCTTTTTGTGGAATTGAGACTGAACCTGTTCGGCGTCAAACGCGCGATCGATCTGCGCGTACTGGCGCGTTTTCGCGACACTTGGGTGGTGCTGGCGGCATCCATTTTGGTCATCCCGCTGACCCTGTGGTTGCTGGCGCCGACTGCGGTGCCGGACCTGGCGCACGGCAACGTCGCCGGCGCGCAGGCATTGGCGCAGGACTGGGCCCAAGGCGACGTGATCGCCCTGGTGCGCCACGTCGAGCGCTGCGATCACTCGCGAGCGCAATGCCTGAGCGGCCACGACGGTATCACCGAGCGCTCGCGCAGTGTCGCCGTCGCGGTCGGCGCGCGTTTCGAGCAACTGGGCTTGAGCAACGCCGACATCTACAACAGCCCGTCGATGCGCACCGTGCAGACCGCCGGCTATATGTTCAACCACGCCGCCAGCGGTGATGACTGGCTGATCAATTGCCGCGGACGAATGCTGAAGGACGCGCTGGCGCACAAAGTGCCAGGCCGCAATCTGATCCTGGTGACGCACAGCGAGTGCATGGCGCAAATTGAAAAAGACTTGAAAGTACCGACCTCAAACCCAGATTACGGCGCGTCTCTGTTCGTTTCTGCTGCCAACACCGCAGCGCCAAAAATGCTCGGTTTTATCGAAGCCTCCGACTGGCGCACGGTGACCACCCGATGAAATCTCGTTTCTACGCGTACAACTTCGGCATTCCACTGCTCTGCGCAGCGCTGGTGTTCCTGATGTTCGACATGACCGGTATCGACATCGCGATCAGCAACCTGCTGTTCGATCCGCAGACCCAGACATTCCCGATCGACAAGATCCACTTCTTCGAAAAACTCACCCATAAATGGGCGCGGATCATTCCCGACTGGACGGCAGAAATCGCCCTGATCGGTGCGCTGCTCTCAGTGATCTGGCCGCTGGTAAACCCGCAAAAGCGCCCACGCCTCGGCGCATTTCTGCAACGCAGCAAAGTCGCACCACTGCTGCGATTCTGCGCAGAACACCGTAGGGATTTTCTCTTTGTCGTGGTCGCTTTTGCTGTGTGCACCGGGGTGATCCATTTCCTCAAATCCCACACCAGCGTGTACTGCCCGATTGAAACCACGCTGTATGGGGGAAAAATGCCGCACATCGAGTGGTACGAAAACTTCCAGCTATTTCATGAGGCCGGCACTGGTCGGTGCTGGCCGGGTGGTCACGCGTCGGGCGGCTTCACCATGCTGGCGCTGTACTTCGTCGCGCGCCGCTATCAGTGGCGTTTTTCCAAGGCCATCCTGTGGGGCTCACTGCTGCTGGGATTCATCTATGGCACCACCCGCGTCCTGCAAGGCTGGCACTACATGTCCCACACGCTGTGGGCGGGAATCTTCGTCTGGCTCGCCTGTTTGCTGACAGCGCTGGCCTTCTATGGATGGGCGCGGTTGGCGTTGCCGGTTTTGAGCCGGCGTGAACAAACACTCAGCCGAGTCGCCGCGACCAGCGCTTGTCCGGCGTTTCGAACAGCGGATTGACCAGCGCCGTCAGCACATGGTCCTGCCAGCGCCCGGCAATGTTCAGGTACGCCTTGGCGTAGCCTTCTTTCTCGAAACCCAAACGCTCAAGCAGCCGCGCACTGCGCTCATTGCCGGGAATGTAGTTGGCCATGATCCGGTGCAGGTTCTGCGTATCGAACATATAGCTGATGCCCACCTCCAGCGCCTCAGCCATCAAACCCTGCCCCTGATGTTTTTCATCCAGGTGATAACCCAGATAACACGCCTGAAACGCCCCACGAATCAGACCGCTGAAATTGCACGCGCCGATCATCTGCTGACCATCCAGCGTCAACAGCGCGAAATGCATCGCCAGCCCGGCTTCGAAGGCACTGGCCTGAATATCGAGGCGTCGACGAATCTGCTCGGTGGAAAAATACTCAGTCGTACGAATCGGCGACCATGGCGCCAGGTGACGCTGATTGCGCTGATAGAACGCGCTTTCCAGCTCAGCCTGATCCGGATCGAGAATCGCAAGCGTCAGGCGCTCGCAGGGCAGGGTCAACAGCGGCATCGGACGCTCCGGAGCGAGGAATCTGCTCGCAGAGTCGCGCAATCACCGGATGACGGCAAGTCGTGGTGTGAAAGGGGACTTTCTTCCAGGCAAAAAAAGCCCGCAGGAGCGCGGGCGAACCGTAGTTTCTTGAATGAGCGAGAGGACTCTACAAGGGTTGGCCGCGCATGAGCAGTGAATAAAAATTCATCTCGATCGGTGGCTGACAACGCGGTCACCAGGCCTTGGAAATCAAGGCGTCTTACCGACTCAGTGGCGGGTTTCCGGCCCGGCAGCCGATGGATCAAGATTGTCCCGCGCCCGGCAAACCAGCATCTCCGCCATCGCACTCAATTGTTTGATCGCCACCGCCACATGATATTTCGAGCCGTCGAACTCATCGGCAAACGTGGCGCTGATGGCCGCGAGAGAATCGAGGATTTCGCTGGCATGGTTGAGCAAGGTGAGCGTGTCGACATCGTCACGCACCCTGAGCAATTGATTCAGCGGCAACGCCCGTCGGCGCCGGCTTGGCATCTCGCAGCGTGGGGTGGCAGTGGAGGGGGCGACAGGACTGGCGGTCAGCGCATCAGCCGAGGCCGGGCCAACCAGCGTGAGCCGGGTGATTTTCTTCATGATGGAGCTCCGTGGGTGAACATTCACAGCGATTCAACTGCCAGACCGTCCGCTGGATGGCAGGAATGGAGGAGGGTAACGGCGGGGGGGAGGGAGCGCCAGTTCATGGGAGTCGACGCGGGTTGAGGGAAAAGTCCTAGGATGGGCTTTTTGTAGGAAAGGGGAGCGAGACGTTACTGCCCAAAAAAACGCGCATGGCGGAATTTTGATAGTACCCGTCGAGTTGACGGGAGCAACGAAGCACTGCAGCCGATTATTGTCTTTCGCACAAAAGCAGGAAGCGATAATCATGCTGCCGTTGATCAAAAGAACCGACAGTCACGTTCATTTTTTCACTTCGCAAGACCTGCGCCGAGTTTCGGGTTCGCTGCCCTATGCATTACCCGAACCGCACTCGCTGACGGCTTATCTGGATAAGTTGATTGATGCCGGTATTGCGCCGACGCTCCTGAACAACGTCCATTTAAGTATCTTGCCGGACTCGGAAAACGTATTCGCTTCATTTGCCGAGCTCAAGAATCTCCAGGCGGCCGACCCTCAGCGCTACGGGGGCGTCACGTTAGTAGGGACGATTAAGGCCGAACCTGCCTATGCCACACACGAACGCCTCTCGCACCCACAAGTGGTGGGCGCGCGGATCGTTCTGCACGATGCACCACCGGAAGCGGTTTCCGACAGGCAATTCAGCGATCAGCAGTGGCTGGCGTTTTATGGCCGCTTGCAACCGCACCAGCATCTGCACATTTATGCAAAGGAAGCCGAGACAAATCTGCGGGTATTGCGCCAGATCCCTCGCGCTGTGCGGGTCGTCATCGATCATCTGGGCACTTGTCACCGTGAGCGCGACATCACCGAGCCCGCTTACATCGCGCTACTTGCCGAAGCCAGAGCCCGCGGCAATGTGTGGTTCAAGGGGCCCGGCTATCGCACCTGCATTCAGCCCGAGGAAACAGCTCGCTTCGTGACGCAAATCATCAGTGCCGTCGGCGCGGACAAGATCGTTCTTGAAGCAACGGATGCGCCGCATGTAGGCACCGACAACAAAGGCGTTGCGTATGCCGAACTGTTTGATCCGCACAGGGCTTTCAACTTTGTCGATGCCGTTGCACAGCATGTTTCCAAAGCGACCCGAATTCCTGTTGGCCAACTTCTGCGAGGAACATTTGGCCGGTTGGTAAGTTGATCTACGCCCACACTCTCACTTCGAGATCACCCACAATGACGACCATTACAACAAGAAACATCAACTTCAGCGTCAAGTACGACGATGCAACCCTGAGCCTTAAAGGGATGGTGTTCCAGCCCGAACAACACGACGCTGCGTCGCAAAAACTGCCACCGGTAATCTTCAACTCCGGCTTCACCGGCGGGGTCACGATGTACGGCCAACTGTTCGGTCGCGCCCTCGCGGCTCTGGGTTATCGCGTGATGACTTATGACGTAGCAGGTTTCTTTTCCAACAAGCACATCCGTAACACCCTCGAATCAGGCGATAAGGTTATCACCCACGTCATTCTCGAAGACCAGAAAGACGAAGTGCTCGGCGCCGTTGCCTGGGCGCGCGAAAACTTCGGTGAGATGCCGGTGGTCGCATCGTGGGCGATGGGTTCGGTGGCCAGCCTCGGAGCTGTTGCTGAACTGGCCGCGGCCGGCGCTGAACAGATCCGCTTCTGGGTGCCGATGAGCTACACCAACATTCGCAAGCTGCAGTCCTTGCGCGTCGATCAAGCGGCGGCTGATGCGGCCATCAAACAACTCGCTGATGACGCTCCGATCCCGCCGTTCGACACCGGCACCGATGAGACCCGACTCGGTTACTACCCGCTGGACCGAGAAACCCAGGCGTATGTCGATCGGCAACTGGGTGGTTACACCGAAGCGGGCGGCGCGGATCGTTGGCCGGGTTGCACCTACGTGACGGCGAAGTCCTACAAGTCCTATGTGCAATATGACCCGGAGCAGTCCATCGAAGGCGAGAAAGGCTTCCCGCCGGCGCTGATCATTCATGGCGCCGACAACACGTTGCATATGCCATCGGAATCCGTGCGCCTGCATCAGAACTATCCGGGCGATGCAGGCCCGAATGCGCTGATCATTTCGCACATGCAACATGGTCAACAGAATCAGGCCGGCAATCCGGTGTTCGAATCGATGATCCAAAGCATCGACGAAGCCATCCGCACGCGATCTTGATCCCGGGCAGCGTTCTGATTTGTCTGCGCACTTCGGCAAAAGCAGTACGCACTTTCAATCTGGCTGGATGCGTGTCCAACCCCTAACATGGCGGGTCAAAGCCGTTCGCTCAAACGGCTGGCCCCCATGAAAGGATCTGGCGATGACAGCCCCCCATGATTCAGCGATGTCTGTGAATAACGGTACAACCAAGCGAATCGGGCTGCTCATCCTTCCTCAGTTCTCGATGATGGCCCTGGCGGGTGCCAGCGAGCCCTTGCGTGCGGCCAACCGGTTGTCCGGCAAAACGCTTTATCAATGGACGTTGCTAACGGAGGCGGGTGGACCGGTCAGTTCCAGCAGTGGCATCGAAATTCAAACCGTGGCCGTCGATCAGGCCCCGGAACTGGATCGCGTATTCGTCCTGGCCAGCCTCGATACCGAGCATCAGAAACCACCAAAAATGCTGCGCTACCTGCAACGTGCGGCATCCCGCGGGATCACCGTCGGCGCACTGAGCACCGGTACGTTCATCCTCGCCCGCGCGGGATTGCTGGAGGGCAAGCGATGTACGTTGCATTGGGAATCCTTCGGTCAGTTCTCCGAAGAATTTCCCACGATCGAGGTGACCCGGGAGCTGTACGTCAACCATGACAACCGCTGGACGTGCGCCGGCGGGACGGCGGCCATCGACCTCATGCTGGCGCAGATCGCGCTCGATTTCGGCAACCCGCTTGCGGCGAGTGTCGCGGAACAATTTCTCCACGCGCGGATACGCGCGCCGGAAGAGCATCAGCGTATGTCGATCCAGTGGCGGTTCGGCATTCATGATCGCCGGCTGACTGCCGCCATCGCCTTCATGGAGAACAATCTGGAGAACGTCGTCGGCATCGAAGAAATCGCCGACCGCTGCAATCTGTCCCATCGTCAACTCGAGCGCCTGTGGCATCAGCACTTTGGTAGGACTCCGAAGAAGTTCTATCTGGAACTCAGGTTGAACGAAGCGCGCCGATTGTTGCGTGAGAGCACGCAGCCCATTGCGTCGATTGCCTACAGTTGCGGGTTCGTCTCGGCCTCCCATCTGGGCGCTGCCTACCGTCGTGTCTGGGGATGCACGCCGGGAGAGGAGCGGCGGAAATTTGATGATGCTCACTCCTGATTTCGTTTACAGAATGTATCCGCGCAAAACCTTCGAATCTCTCCAGTCGGCGAATCCCTTAGCCGGCTAATGACCCGTCTGGCTGGCGTATTACCGTACACGTCTGTCACCAGCGACCCGCCTGTTGCCCCGCACCCAACGCGCTGAACGGCGGATTGGCTTTCTGCGTAACGTCGATTTTTTGATAGAAAACGTCGAGCCCGCAGCTCAGAGTGCCCGCACCGGCGCGGTAAGGTCTTTTGCAGACACGGCGTTCAATCCAGATGCGCGCCGGATAAAAACAACAGATGACGTACAGAAGGCACAACCCTCATGGAAACCTTGCGTTTCATTCTGGAAAACGGCGGGCTGATCAGTCTGCTGCTCGGCCAGCACCTGCTCATCGTGGCGATAGCGGTGGGGCTGGCGATTCTGACCGGCGTGCCTGTCGGCATCGCCATCTCCCAGCACCCGAGGACGCGCCGCTGGGTCCTGGCCTTCGCTGCCGTGCTGATGACCATTCCTTCTGCGGCGCTGTTCGGGTTGATGATTCCGGCGCTGTCGCAAATTGGCTACGGGATCGGCGTGGTGCCGGCGGTCATTGCGCTGTTTCTCTACGCCCAACTGCCGATCATCCGGAACACCACCACGGCGATCGCCAACATCGATCCGGCGCTGCGCGAAGCTGCGATCGGCATGGGCATGTCGACCGGGCAGCGATTGCGCAAGGTTGAGCTGCCGCTTGCGGTGCCGCTGATCATGGCGGGCGTGCGGATGGCGACCGTGATCAACATCGGCATCGCCGCCATTGCCGCCTACATCGGTGCCGGCGGCCTGGGCAGCCTGATCATTCGTGGCATCGCCCAATCGGATACCCGCCAGTTGCTGGCCGGCGCCATCGTCATCAGCGTCATCGCCATTGCCGCCGACTATGCGTTGTACGGCTTGCAGCGTCTGCTGACGCCAAACGGCTTGAACAAGAACAAACTGGCCACCGGCCGAATGAAGGAAGCGACGACGTGATCCAGATCGAAAACCTGAACAAGCAATTCGGCGCTATCACGGCGGTGGAAGATGTCTCCTTCAACGTTGAAGAGGGACAGATCTGCGTACTGCTCGGGCCGTCCGGCTGTGGCAAAACCACCACGCTGAAAATGATCAACCGACTGATCACACCGACTTCCGGCACGATCAGAATCAACGGGCGCGACACCTCCGAACTGGACAGCGTCACCCTCAAACGCTCGATCGGCTACGTGATCCAGCAAGTTGGCCTGTTCCCGAACATGACCGTCGAGGAAAACATCTGCGTCGTTCCGAACCTGCTGGGCTGGGACAAGAACAAAAGTCGCAAGCGCGCGGCAGAATTGCTGGAAGTGGTCGCGCTGGCCCCGGCGAAATTCCTCAAGCGCTACCCGTGCGAGCTGTCCGGTGGTCAACAGCAGCGCATAGGCGTGGCGCGGGCCCTGGCAGCGGACCCGCCAGTGATGCTGATGGACGAGCCCTTCGGCGCCATCGACCCGATCAACCGCGAAGTGATCCAGGACGAATTCATGCGCATCCAGCGCCTCGTCAACAAGACCGTATTGTTCGTCAGCCACGACATCGACGAAGCGGTGAAGATGGCCGACTGCGTCGCCCTGTTCCACAACGGCAAAATCCAGCAATTCGGCAGCTCGGATGATTTGCTCGCCCGGCCCAACAGCGACTTCGTGGCGAACTTCATGGGCGGCGACCGGATCATGAAACGCCTGCGCCTGCTGCGTGCCGCGGATGTCGTCAGCAAGATCGCGCCGCGCGAACACATGCAGGTCGTCGGCAGCACCAGCGGCATCGCTGCGCACTCGCACCTCATCGTTCGGCCTGGAGACGACCTGCGCCAGGTGCTCTCGCAACTGCTGGGCCGCGGCCAGGACTGGGCATCGTGCAACGACAGCGACGGCCGCTTTGTCGGCTATGTCCACCAGGCTGACATCCTGGCGCGACTGGTTGAAAACATTAACCCGGCGGTGAACTGATCATGCCTGAGTTGCTCATCGGATTCTGGCAGGGGCTGCAGTTTTACTGGGGCGACATCAGCTACCTGACGCTCCAGCACTTGCAGATCGTCGCCGTCAGCGGCGCGCTGGCCATCGCCATTGCGCTTCCATTGGGCGTCTGGATGAGCCGACCGGCGAACCAGCGCTACGCCATGGCCAGCATGCAAGTGCTCAACATCGGGCAGGCAATCCCCAAACTCGCACTGCTGGCCCTGGCCATGAGCTTCATCGGCGTTGGCAGCGGCGCGGCCATCATCGGCCTGTTCGTCGCGACCTTGCTGCCCGTCGCGGTCAACACCTATGAAGGCTTGCGCGCGGTGCCCCAGCATCTGGTCGAAGCAGCCGAGGCCATGGGCATGACGCCGCGGGAGACGCTGTGGAAAGTCGAAATCCCAAACGCGCTGAACGTGATCTTCGCCGGCATCCGCACCGCACTGGCAATCAACGTCGGCACTGCACCACTGGCCTTCCTGGTCGGCGGCGGCGGGCTGGGCGAGCTGATCTTCACCGGCGTCGACCTAAACGACTTCAGCATGATGCTGGCCGGCGCCGTATCGACCGCGCTCCTTGCCATCGCCGTCGACCTCGGCTGCGGAGTGATTCAACACATTGCAGTCTCCCGGGGCTTGCGAATGGCCGGGCGCGAATGAGTCAGAACACCCTTCACTAAATCAATAACATGAGGTGCACGATGATTTATCGAATGCTCACCAGTCTGGTCATAAGCCTTAGTCTCATTTGCGGCGTAATCGGCAGCGCTTCAGCCAACAGCACAATCGTAGTCGGCGGCAAGAAATTTACCGAACAGCAACTGGTCGCCGAAATGACCGCACAACTTCTCCGCGCTAATGGTTACAAGGTCGATAAACGCGCGGACCTGGGTTCGTCGGTATTACGCGCCGCACAGGAGAACGGACAGGTCGATGTGTACTGGGAATACACCGGCACGTCCCTGATTACCTACAACAAAATCACCGACAAACTCAGCGCCGAGGAAACCTACGAAAGGATCAGCGAACTCGATGCGCAAAAGGGCATCACTTGGTTGAATCCTTCCAAGGCCAACAACACCTATGCACTGGCCATGCGCAAAGTGGACGCTGAGAAGGGTGGCATCGTCTCGATCAGCGATCTCGCGAAGAACGTCGCAGCGGGCAAGTCGTACAAGTTTGCGTCGAATGCTGAGTTCTTCTCACGGCCCGATGGGCTGCGGCCGCTTCAGGAGGAGTACGGGTTTGAATTCGAGCGGAAGAACATTGTGCGGATGGATGGCGGACTGACTTATCAGGCGCTTAGGGATGGTCAGGTGAATCTGGCGTTGGTGCTGTCGACGGATGGACGGATTCCGGCGTTTGGGTTTTTGGTGTTGAGGGACGATAAGGGGTTCTTTCCTGGTTATGCGCTGACGCCGGTTATTCGTACTGAGGTTTTGGAGGGGAATCCGAAGGTTGGGGAGTTGTTGAATGCGCTTTCTTCCAAGCTGGATGATGAGACGATTGCAGGGCTTAACTCACGGGTTGATGTGGGGCGGGAGTCTATTGAGGGGGTGTCCAAAGAATTCCTGCAAAAGAACAATTTGCTCTAGTTAGGCTGCGATGGCGTTCTAGCCACCGGTTACAGCATGTCCGGGTCAGCCAGATCTCGCTGACCCGTCTTAATCCTGCTTGTTTGTTGCGCTTACCCCAAGAGCTTTGCGGCGTGAGCTCATTCCGTTCGCCTGTCGTTATGCGGAGAATCACCATGCGGTTGAATAAAAAGTTTGTGGCGTGCTCGTTTTTGTTAGTGGCGGCAAGTGTTCAGGCGGATGACGGTCTCCGAGATTTGGATGGGGTTGTCCCTTTGGGTCGTTCTCAAAATCCTTTTTTTTCTCGTATCAGTTCCGCTATTCGCTCCCCAGTCGCCCGTGCCTTTCTCGCAGATCCAAGCTCGCATTCCCAGACGACGAACACTCTCCAGCCGGTAGCGTTGAGGAGCGCCGTCACTCGGTTATCCCGAGCGACATTCTTCTCGAATTTTTCCACCCAAAATGCCGTGTTGCTTTTCGGTGTTGTAGCTATGCTGCAGTCGGAATGCCGGTGCCAGAAGCATCCGTGGACGAACACCACGGCCTTGTGCCTAGGAAGCACAAGGTCGGGCTTGCCGGGCAAGCCAGCCCCATTCAGACGGTAGCGCAGGCCGAGACTGTGCAACACTTTACGCAGTGCTATTTCTGGGCGAGTGTTACTCCCCTTGATTCGGGCCATCCTCTCTGACCGCTCTTTAGGGGAGAGGAAGTCGGTCATGTCCGACCTCCATGTCGAGAGATCCTAGGCTGGGCTTTCATTCCTTTCCTTCATCAGTTCATAGAAAGGTAGGCCGCGAATTACCTCCCCTGACACGTCGAAAGACTTATAGAGGCAGTGATGATTAGGCAGTGTCTTCACACGCTCCGACAGTTCAGCAAGGTCGGATGTAAAGCCGAGGACTCCCAGTTCGGCAGGAGTGATGTTAGGTACCTTGTGTATGAACCAGGACAGCAGGGGTTCCCTGTAGTCGGTTGCTCCGACCTTGAAGTGCCTAAGGAATTGAGATGCTAGTATCACGCCAGTACCGAACTCGCGACCCTGTAGCAATAGCTTGCGTAGAACGTCGAATTCGTAGCGCATGATATTGTCGGCTTCGTCCACCAATAGGTAGGAGTCGATCGCCCTGAGCTGTGGGTCGGTGCCTGTAAAGGCTCGTTTGGGCACCTTGAGCATGTTCTCGTAAAACATATTCAGTAAGATGGCGACGAGCATGTTCTTGCTTCGGTCATCTTGTCCCATGGAGCTCAGGGATATCACCACGACGCCATCGAAGAATTCGTCGAAAGGTTTTGTCTCACCTTTGGTCTTTGCAAACACCTCCATGTCCACCAGATCATCAATAATCGCCATCGGCGCGTCTGACTTCCCACCCAGTATTTCTCTGTACTCCGCGTGGATATCGTAGATCGTAGGCTGGCGGTCTTGAGCGTTAGCTGATTCGTAGGCGTTACGAACAGCTGCTTTTAGTTTATCCCGCTGCACTGGACCTATGCCCGAATACACCTTGTCGAGGACATCTGCGAAAAATCGGAACCGATCCAGCCATGGTGCCGAGGACTCCCCCATTCCGGTGGTATCAAAGAGATTTAAAGGCAGGTGGTAGGGCTTCACCACCTTTGCCCCAGTCGCCTCTACGAAATCCGGGCTACTAAAGTCGCTCTTATAATCGAAGATCAAGAAACGTGGCTTTATCCCACGATTTGCATTGCTGGCACTGGATATTTGCAAGATAAGCGACTTGAGGAATTGGGTTTTGCCTGTGCCGAGGTCTCCCGCCACACCGATATTCAACTGATTGAGTCGAGTATCGGATATGTTCAAACGGAGCTGTCTTGGCTCGAAACCATCAACTGTTTTACCTACGGAAAGGATTACTCCGCTGCCTAACTCGTCAGGAGTCAAGGAAGATGCGATCTCTCCACCTGAATTGCTGGAGGATGGTTCTTCACTGATTAGCTGCACAACGGCCGCGTTGGTTGGAATTATCGATTGTTCGCTTTCCGCAGCAGAACTGTCGATAGGAAGCGAACTGGTCTCGTGGGCAAGCAGGGGAGGCAATAATCCCCAATCACCCACCTTGGCACGCACAGCGTCGTAGAACGACTGCGCATCACTGTCTAATACGATACGACCTGCATCCTTGCTTGAAATGACAATCGTCTCGTCGAAATTATCGCCGTCACGATTATGTGGGCCGCTCAGGCTCGATTCGTCGACGACGATAAGTCGTCCCCGTAAATCTATACTAGGTCTCGAGTCAGGATCGAGGATGGCTGCGGCGATTAGCTCGTGATACCCAGCCCAGCGGGTAGCTTGCCCCTCTACTGCCTGGTGCTGACTGTAGACTCGTAAGCCAAAGCCAATCATCGAGAGTAGTAGATGTTGGTAGGCCAGGCTCCATGCCAAAGATTTATTGGCGCGTTCCTCGATGGCTTGCAAGAGTTTTGAGAGCGTTCTGGCTTGAGAAAGGGCTTCGACGGAGTCGGTGGCTCCGAACACGCTTCCTTGGCGGCACTTGACCTCTATGGGCGTCAGATGCAGATGGACTTTGTCGCTGCTGATTCGCACGCCGATGACAAGCAAGTCGGGGCGTGAAAAGGAGGTGTCTTTGCGCTCCTTGCCGAGAGAGCGGGCAAGGTCAGCTAGATAACCTCTGAACGGGTCGACGGGGACGATTATTGCGATTGTGATTTCGTCTGGCGAACCCGCGAGCACTGGTAACAAGCTGTTCAGGTTTCCTTCGGTCCGGAACTGGTCTTGAAGTAGTCGGACCGCTAGGAATAGACCCAGGTCACCTGTAGCACCTGTATCGTCACCGGAGAGACCGCGAACGGTGGGAATTCCTCTTCTAGCGACCTCTAGAAGAATCTGCTCGATCTTTGAGTCGTCTAAGTTGTCGCATCCTGGAAGGGGCTTCAGAACACGGCGTAAGGCATCACGATCGGCTTGCTTGACCTGCGACAAGAGGTAGTAGCCGCTGGTATCGCCTGCGCGATGGGAATACGAAGGCAGGTCGTAGTCCCACAGGTAAGTGCCTTCGATCCAGCCACCCAAAAAACAAGCTGGGTCAATTGCAGAAGACGAGACTGCAACATAGCCGGCGCTGTTTTCCTTAAGCATGTCGGACACTGCGTGGACGCTAGGCGAGAACTGCAGTCCAACCTTACTGTCCCTCATCCTTTCAACCATAAGCATGCATGCTGAAACCTTGTCGGCGAATTGTTCGCCAGAGGGAGGCATCTGCCGGCCTTGACGGGATTCACTTAGGAATGAGCCTTGAAGCTGACGCCTGACTCTGTGTCTGATTAGGCCACCAACACCCATCGGTGAGAGCATGCCTACATCCTTGGAGCCAGGTTCTGCCGAATCCAGTTGTGCAATGATGCCTAGATCCGGCGTGGCGCCTAACGGTTGCTTGTCATACCAGCGAACGTGGTTATCGGTGTCCTCGGAGAGGTTCGCGATCGTAGCCTGGTCAGGTCTTCCTGAAAGCCTAGTATCGAAAACTTCCAGAATCTTTGCACCTACGCTTTGCATAGGTGTGTTCGCGCCTCCGTTACCGAACCGCTTTGTACACCAGTTAGTCAAACCTTCGTTGCAGGCATCAGTAGTACCACCTGCGCTAGAAACTACTAGACTGATAATGGGCTTAGCTGCAAGAAGGTTGGTTACATCGTCGAGTGCGCGCGAAACCTGAGCGGGGCTGAATCCGCTTGAGATACCGCCGACAGTTAGGCCGAAGGTGTTGTCGAATGGGGGGCGTCGGGTACGGGCTGGTAGCTGGCCCAGGCGAGAGCCATTCCAAAGGACAGACCAGTAGTCGGAACTGCATTCGACGGACAGGAAGTCCATCCGCTCAACGCCACTCGGAGACTGAAGCGAGATGGTCAGCAGGTCGGGAACACAATCTGGGTCAAGAATACTTGCCGCCGGACAAGGCAAGGGTGAGTCGCCTTCCACCTCATCCCGTAGGATTTTCTGGGCAAGACAATGCCATGCAAGTCGCAATGGATGAAGCGGGGAAAGGATGATGGCTTCTGGAATTCTACTCAGGGTTCGTCCGTCGAGTTCTAGCGAGCAGACCGCAACGGTATCTATCCAACAAGCAATGTCCGGGTCGGTGTCGAGCCAAGACATATAAGCATCGAGATAGGTTTCGGCGAGTACGCGAAATTCAGTATCCTCCGAGAGCCAGGCTCCTAGCGTCGCAGACTCGATGAGCCCCGACTGGTCATCGCCTCGTATGTATTTTGCAATCTCTTGGCGAGTTTCCACGAAGCCCTTTGGTGGCTGGAAACTCAGGGTGTTGGGACGCGGGTCATGCAGGAAGCGGCCTTGCGAGAGAATGGGGCCATTATCGGCATTCCAGTTGGGTGGAACCCAACTAGATACGTAGTCATCTGCTATCACTAGGGGTCTGAACGATTTGGCTACGTTCTGCTCCTCAAGTATCCAAGACTGCAAGCTTGAGGCGCGCGCATTCCGGTCCAGATGGACAACGGCCTTTGTATCAAATTTTTCAAGATGTCGGCGGTTCAGCTTTATTAGGCGCTCGAACTCGCTCCGGCAACCTTCCTCCTTTGCCTCATCGCAAGCAAGGTAAACTCTGCAGGTTTGAGGGGAGGTCTCACCCAAGAGGTTGAAGGCTATATCTAGTTGATACTTACCGTCGGGCTCCACTTCTACTAGATACTCATCCTCTCCTACGAGGCGCGCGTCGAGAGATTGTTGCTGTCCTTCTAGTTCAGTAGCATCGTCCGGCATGCCCTCTACGTTGCCAATGGTTGCTCCTGGTGACAGGTGGAGACGCAGTTCATATCGACCCGAACCAGGCAGCGAAAGGGATGTCTCCCAGTCCATCGCTGCAGTCTTTTTACTAGGTTTCTTAGGCGGCGACAGTTTTGTCGCCAGCCTGCAGGTTACCAGTATCCCTGGCTTCCAATTTATTAAGGAAATGACGCGGATACTTGCAGGCTTGCACCCCGTAGAGGTGACCTTATAGGTTATGGGGGTCTTGTGTGCGGGAGGGAGAAGATCTGTGTACTCATTAATTCCGCTAGAGGCTGCTAGTAACGGAGTTGGCGCCTTACCATAGGAACCCCCTGTCAGTAGAAACTCTTCTGGTTGACCGCTTTCGCTCGTATAGATGGCTAGCCCCACCTTGTCACGCACGATCGCCGGTAAGCCCTTGGTTGCGGGAATAATACTATTTGTGCATCGAATGCTGATCTCTCCGATGACTTCATCGGGCTCTTCGGCAAGCAGATAAGTCCATTGCTCTATAGTTAGCAGCGTCCACCAAAGGGGTGGAGAAACTAGCGCTAGGGTTTTCCCTGGTAAATAAAACGCCTGGGTTGCACGTTCAAAGGCAGTAGGGACGTCGCAGCCTACTTGAAGGTGGAGGAGCAACTCTCGAAGAGCTTGAGCGATGTCGTCAGGGGCGCCGTTTGCTAGGCGTTCAATACCAGTCTTGAACCCATCAGCCAGCTCATCTGCAATTTTAGCTATGACGGAGAGCTGTGCCTTCGACGAGATCCCATTGTCTGCCATTGGAGGGAGACCGCATGCCAGAGCAAGCGCATCTCCAGGTGAGAGATGTAGTTGGGCGGTCTCTATCGAAAATAAGCGAGATAGCATGCGCCATGAAGCTGCGTGGTTAGCGTGTTCTGGATCCACTTCGTCGATGGAGCTTGCAGCTGCACGGATTAATTGCTTCGCATCGTCTCTCTGCGAATCTACGATACCTGCGACGAGCAATGCCTCATTTACCGATTGCTGCACAAAACCATCGTCCCACCATTTTTCGAGATTGGCACTCATGCCGAAGACATCACTTGAAGACTCGATCGAAAGGTTGTTGTGCTGGCCCGCAGGAACTAGGGCTACGAAGCTGGAATTATTTGGATCATTTCGTACATCCAGCAAGTGGTCGTTATCGCACTTGCCAGACTCCCCGATACGAAGCTTATGGCTACTCATCTGGTCAGTTGGATACTGGAGCAGTACTGGTAGAGTCACCATACTGCCGTCTATTCCAGACATAACTTGAATCCCCCCATCACGAGCGAGCTCCTCGTAGACTTGCTCGAGAATCTCAAGGGGGGGGCCGCGGAAAATCAGGCGATACTCAAATTTTTTGCCGCTAAGCCCCTGTGTTGCACCCAAAGCTTTTTCACGGACAATTGATGCGAGCCAGTTTGCGAGTTTATTCATGTTCGTATTCCTGAAGGACTTGGCTCGTGTGGAACGGTGGCAATAGCAGCATGCCGCTCTCGGCATCTGGGCTATCGAGCACAAGACCGAGCATCCTTAGCTGGTGCCCCAAGTCATTCCTGGCTATTTCGTGTTTATCTACGGTAACGCCGTAGGCTTCGAGGTGCAGCCCTAGTCTGTGGATTGAGCGAGGGCCACCCATCCCGGCGAGCGCGCAGTGGACTAGAGCCAACACAGCTACAGGTCCAAGGGATACGATCCATGGACTGGATGGACTGCTACCTTTCTTCTTGAGGATATATCCTTGGTCATACCCCCTAAGCAACGGGACTGCAGTCTGGCGCTGCCCTAGCGCGTGCCTCGCGAACTCCAGCAGATTCGAGCCGATGCCTTTCCTGCATAGCAACGCGCGAGCTTCTTGCTCGCGTATATCGATAATGGTTTCGAGAGTCCCTGCGCGAAGGAGGGCATTTCTATGGTTTTGGATATGCTGACAAAGTGCGGCAATTCCTTTACTTGAGGAGAAATCGCCCTCGTAGGGGGTTCCTATTTGCTTAAGTGACCAAAGGAGCGTATTGATCCCCAGCCTGGCGTTTAGGTAGCTGGAAACCTTGTCTTTGATACCTTGAAGAGCCTTTCCTCCGTAAGCCATGTATTGCGGGGTTTCAGGGAAAATTGCGATCCTTACCTCTTTCTCGTTAGGTGCCGCGCCTTCGGTAAGTGTTGCGGAGAGACAGCTCCAAATCCTCGCGTGGACGTCACATAACCATGTCACATGGGAGACTGCTCCAAGGCGCAACACAGCCTCTAATAAACTAGTCCATTGCCGGCGAGTCATGGAGTCTTTCGCCTGCATGATCGCTTGCAGGTCCTTGGCAAATCGTCTGGCTGGCAGGAAGTGAATTTCCTGAAAGTCGGACGCCGTAAGTGTTGTCGCTTCCTCTTCCGGGATCCGCGCTAGTGACCATGTACCTGCGCCTTGATTCCACGACGATGTCTCCTGCTCAAGCCAGCGGGCGAAGAAGTCGTCTGTATCGTTGACACTTAAAGAGTCAAAGAGATGTTTCCAAAGGCGCTGCGCTGATTCCTGATCCTTTGAGCCCAGGCAGACCATGCGGCGTATCAAGCTGCCGGCAGGCCAGGAGTTGCTACTGAGCCGAGCGGAGCCGGAGAAGATCGCCGCTCCTGGTACGAGAGGAGTAACCTGCACAAAGCGTTTGGAAGACTGGTTAGGAAGTTTCGGGCTCTCCAATATCCCATGAAGCACGGTATGCCAAGCGTCCACGCCTATCACCGCTCCACTTGGCGGTAGTTGGCTCTTTTCTCGAAGCTTCTGTATGCGCCTATCTAGATCACGTCCCGCCTGTGGCACGCTGCCTTCGCTTGCTGATTCAAAGCCTATC
This sequence comes from Pseudomonas sp. 15C, assembly GCF_055484735.1. NCBI lineage: Bacteria > Pseudomonadati > Pseudomonadota > Gammaproteobacteria > Pseudomonadales > Pseudomonadaceae > Pseudomonas > Pseudomonas sp. 15C. The sequence goes on from NZ_JBUDGD010000006.1 coordinate 52,129, forward strand.
GTCCGGTAGAGCGAGGCCAGCAGGACCTCTGAGCTTGCGTATTCCGGCGCAGGGCTCATAGCTAGAGCCGACTTCTGATAAATGCTATTGGAGAAGCGCCAAGGTGCTTGCTTGAATTCCATAAGGCTCATACGACATCCTCCTTGCTCGCAACTAAGCCATCCCATGAACGAGCTACTACAGTGCCATCTGACCCGATACGAATTTTGGCATGCTCGAGAAGTTCCTCATCCCGGACAATGGAACCAGAGAGACGAGCTTTTGTTGTATCCAACAGGGCCAATACTGTACGAGGGAGAGAGGCGGGGGATAGCCCCCTTTCCAGCTCCTTCACTGCCTTGAACAAGTCATAGGTAAGAGGGATTGGTTGCGCCGATTGCACATGGCCGACCCCGAGGTAACAGATTGGGGAGCGAGGTCGCCCTGAAGTGTTCAGGGGCAGCATCCTGACCTGACGTAGAGGCACAACCAATGTCGCCTGACGTTGCTTGGGTGGAAGTGGTTGTCCAAATGTGGTGGTTAGCGACACCTCGAATTCCTGACCGGTATTCAGCAGACCCTTCACTTGCTGCACAACCTCGTAAAGCTGGTGCTTGTCATTCTCTTCGACGACCAGTTGGAAAGCCTGGAGGATCTTGAAATCTGCAACTACTGCCGTTCGGGTGCAAATGCTTCTGCGGACTAGGCGGCAAGCAAAGTCACGAAGTAAACGTTGAACACGACTGGCTGCGACGGGTCTCCTTCTTCGGACAATTGGCATAGAAAGCATTTCGTCTGCATCCGAAAGTCGCTTGAGTAGCTCAATCTCGTTTCGCGATAACACTCTATATTTGCTGACAAACTCTATTCCGCCGGCGAGGGAGCGACTAAAGCGAATGTCGAGGTCGCCTAGGCTAATCATGCTCTGGCTACTTACGGCGACCTGACTGTCGGGACTTGCGAATGCTGGGTCTAAGGTCTCGACGAGGCCTTCCAGCAATGGCGCAATTGTAGCCGGTAGGTAATGTGCCTTTCTTTCTGCGAGAAAATGCACAAGCCCCATAAGGGTTCGCCCAGCTTCGGCATCTAGCTCCTTCTCGAGCCCTAAATCCTTGAGATCACGGCGGAGCGAGGTCGCTGCATCCTTGTCCCAACGATGGAACAGTGCATGTTGGTAGCTTGACGTTGCTAGGTGAAAAATCGCAGTGAGTGTTTGTCGGTTGTGCTTTTTAGTGCCTGCTGCCTTGCGGTCAAGTTCGACTAAGTTTCCGGCCCATTGGCAAGGTGTTGATTGATGTGTGTGTCTTGCTGAGTCATGAACTACAGGGTGGTGGCCAGCCAACAAGTACGAGGTAAGAGAGAAAAGGTCACGGAAGCTCCAACGCTTGCCGCTGGCTAGCTCATACCAGCGTAAAATCTTTAGTAGCGCAGTTCGGTGCTCGTCTTTGGCTAAGATGACCTGGCTGGTACAGAAGGGGCATTTTTCGCCCGCTGGGCATGCTCCCTTTACGGGCCACATTTCGGATGCAGTGGCTTGGCCGATGAGGATTTCCGCTGGCGCTGAAGTCACATCGTCAGGCTTGACTAGTAGGGACTCTGCATCCATTGGCCAGACCGCAATCGATGGGAAGCCTTCGAGTGGCCAGCATGACGGGGCATCGTACGCCAGGCTTACAGCCCTCGTAACAGCCTCGAGTATGGCGCGCGAACTTTCCAGATTATTATCGATAGCATGGATCAATGCATCATCAAGGACGCCCCGGTTAACGCAGCATAGATAAGCTTGGGAAGGTGGCCCATCCAGAAGCCTGCCAAGCTCCTCGATAAGGAGTGCTGGTGCAGTGCTTACCTCGTGACCAGCTGTAGAAGTGGCGTCCTGAACTATATCCAAGCTCAGGTTGCTATCGAATTTCGAAAGGCTTCCAGCATCGACGCTTACCATTCGTGGGACTTTGAAGCCGGCGGATGGGTGGAACGCCTTTGACAGCTCTTCGATGAGCCGTCCCTCACAGCATAAGCTCGCATCTAGCCAGTGGATTGTGGATTCGATCGCTTCGGTTTTTCCATTACCTGGTCCGCCAACCAAAAGGATAATCCTCGGGATGGTCTTGCTGTCGGCCGGAAGCTTTTTTGTCCATACTTCGAGTCGAGCCAGAAGGCTTGTCCTTAATAATTGTTTGTTGGGCTGCCCGCTTTCGTTGTCTAAAAGCCGCTTCACTCCCCCCGAGTGATGGCCGGCCCAGTCGACAAGGGCTGCGGGGTAGCGCGCCCCTTCCAGTTGGGTGCTATCCATTCCCCTCGACTCCTATGTTTTAAGCTATGGCTAAGATTTCTTGTTCTGGCTCATTGATCGTTTCTTGGCTAGCTATAGCCATGGCTTCTTTTAGTACCAACTCGATGGCGAGACCAATGGCTCTTGCAAGGTAAGGAGGAACAGCGTTGCCTACCTGCGTGTAGCGCGGGCATTCCTTAGTACGTTGGCTCCCCCCGGTGGTGAATTTACCTCGGAATTTGAACCAGTCGGGGAAGGACTGTAGGCGTGCAGACTCTCGGACGGTCAATATTCTTGGCTCGCTGTAGTGGAGCACATCGTCGGGCAAAGTTGTTATGGTCGGTGCAGGAGTTTCCTCATGCATTAGGCAGATGCGGTGCTTCTTGAGGCCATATTTTGTCCTTTGGGCCAAGCTCATCTTTCCCCCCCTAACGGACTCGGGATCCTGAATGATCCTCATAAACCGTTCACTGATTTCGGGTTTATGTTTTGCTAAGCGCACGCTGTCCATAGAGTCGTCGCTCCCTTGATGCATGAGGGTTTGGTAATGTGTCCTAGGTCCCTTATATCCGAGCTCCAGAAAGCCGGTGCGAGAGCTAGGATCAGTGCATGGGCTGGTCCCAACGTGCTTTATTTCCAAGTCAGAAATAGCGTCCGAAGTACTCACAATTTCTGGAAGACCAAGCTCCTGCAGTTGTTTGATTCTTGCTTCCTCTAGAAGCTCGAAAGCTCTGTTAGCGCCGCCACGGAGATGGCGAGCGAGATCTTTGTGGATCCCTATTACGATTAGGCGTGGGCGCCTCTGGGGAACACCGAAGAGTGAGCAGTCCACTATTTTTCCGAGGACCTGATAGCCAACCCTATTCAGGCTTTCGACAAGCTTGTCATAGTAAGAGTCGGGCTTCACTTTTGTTAAGCCAAGTTCATCTTTCCAAGATTTGGCCTTATGCGCGACCTTCATGCCCGGTACGTTTTCCAGGACAATGGCCGCTGGCTGAATAGCCTTGACCATCTCCACATATTTCTCAAATAGTTGGTTTCGGGGGTCGGACTCTAGTCGCTTCCCTGCGAAGCTAAATCCTTGGCAGGGAGGTCCACCTGCAAGTACATGCACTTTGCCCTTGAGCTCGGAAAGTTTAATTGGGTGCTGTTCAAGAATTTCATCGATACCCCAGGCTTTCTTTTCCAGCCAATCGGGCCATTCGAATTGAGGTACAGGCACATTACGCCCTTCGAGCAGGTTTGCCGAAAGGGTAGAAAATGCCATTTTGTCCCGTTCGACGGCAAAAACGCCGTTTAGCCCTGCGAGCGATAGACCTAGAGATAGCCCTCCACAGCCCGCAAAAAGATCTGCGAACATCAAAGGTTGTCCGTGGGTGGGTAAGGCGGGAAGGGTTTCAGAATTTTTCATGGGCTCCTGCCCGGATACGGTCGTTTTCAGGGTAGGGAGCGTCTCGCGAAGCCCTTGGCTAGCGCCACTAATGGCAGCACGATGGTGGTCTTTTTTCGCCACTGATGCTGGATGCTTACTCGGCATGCTGACTAGAGGTAGCTCGGCGAGCGTCGAGGGGGCAATAGTGGTGGATAATGGATTGCTCTGCAAGCAAACGCAATGGCTTGGGCCGCCTAGCTGCTGTACTGGTTTAAGAGTGTCGAATTCAGTTATATCTTTGAATTCATTCAGAAATACTTCCTCGGCTAAGCCTGGGGCTTCGCTTGGTGGTACCCACATATTGAGCTCCTTGGCCGGTTTGAAACCCGAGTAATCTCGCCTCAGCGCAGCCCTGTGCTGATCTAGTAGGGAGCTAGCTGAGCTAGTGTATTGAAGAGTAAGCAAATAGATCCAGAAGCGTTGGAAAGCTCGGTCTTGATGCTGTAATTATGTACAGTATTAGCCTTGGGGCGATCCGTATAGTCACGTCCGTCGGCTGATTAGCAACTTTTGATCTACAGAGTCTCTGCATAGCGATACACGCGCCCTTGCGTACGCGAAAATGTCGGGCGGGAATTGCTCCTAACTCTAGGGGGAGGCGCCTAACAAGGAGGAACGGCAGACCGCGCAGGAACAGAGCCTGTGTTTTCGATCAGCCAGATAAAGAAATGAATTTATGCCGGCAGCAAGCGTGCCTGCCTCGTGTCCAGCTTCTGCCGTTTATTCGAGTCCGGATCGGCGCCGGAAGCCATTCCAGGAGCGATAAAGCTATCCCAACGGCAGTCAGGATAGGCGGGAATCGAAAAAGGAGGATAGCAGTCGACGTTACCTGAAGTGCTTGCTAGCACTTCGATAAGGGTGAAAGGATTGATCACAATTCTATCAAAGTCTGGAATATACGAATTGTAGGATGAGTTCAGGGCCATCTGACCCGTTACCTCAAACCCCACAATTCACTGGATTTCAGGCACAAAAAAAGACGTCCATGGACGTCTTTAGATGATGAGTTGGTGGAGCCGGGGGGATTTGAACCCCCGTCCGCCAGTACTCCGCTGTCGGTACTACATGCGTAGCCGTGTCTATTAAGTTAACCCTCAGCGACCCGACGGGCAGGGTGCTTTGGGCGAGTTGTGTAAGTTTTAGCCGCTTCGTCCACAACGTACTGCACGGCGATTCTGTTCTATATGACAATCATTTCGGGTTTACAGACATCCCCTGATGATTGCTGGACCCGAAGGTACCAGGAGCATTGTCAGCTGCAATTAAGCAGCGAGAGCAACACCGTATTGGTCGTCATTGGCAACTATAAGTAGTTGCAACAGTGGATTTACGACTTCTGTTACCAAGTCGGCATGCACCTAGAGTTTCGCAACCGGCGTCGAATCCTAAACGGCCCCGAACTCATTGCTCAGTGAATCTGTTTGAGCAACAAGCCTGCACAGTGTACGTCAATCAGCCTGCGAGGCCAACCCGCAGGTTGGCCCGGCGCTGATCAATTGTTGGTACCGGTGGCTTTGCGCATTTCCACGATGAGTTGCGAGGTTTCCGCGACGCAGTCGTCGATTTTGCCTTCGGCTTTGAGCGACTGGGCTCTGGCCACGCTGGTCTCAGCACGCTGCACCAGCTCTGGTTTAGACGCCAACTGCGCCTTGGAATTGTTGATCGTCTGAATATTGGCATCACACAGATCGGCTGGCTTGTCAGCGGCGAACGAAGTGGAGGCCATCATCGAGGCAGTAACGAACAGACCTAACAGTACAGAACGCTTCATGTGTATCTCCTTGAACTGAGGGATCCAGGCTTCGCTGACCGTGGGATGGGCCACCGAATGGAGGAAAAGCCCCGATTGTTCGGGGCTTGTTCTGTGGACTGCCGTCTCGCTCAAGGGTTCTATTTTTCTTCAGACGGCTTTTGCACGGGTCACCCGGTCTACCAGATAGACCAGTCCGTGGTAGTCGATGCCGCCATGCTGGGTGAGGCCGATTTCGCACGTGCGGCTGGTGGAAATGCCTTCGCTGCATTGTTGCACCGCATCCTTGAGCGTTCGCAGCGAGTGGCTGTTCAGCTCCGGTGTGGTGAAGCCTTTGTCGCCGGCAAACCCGCAGCAATGAATGCCTTCGGGGATGACCACGTTTTTGCTGCACTTGCGCGCCAGCTCGATCAGCGCCTGGCTTTCACCTAGATGCTGGGTGCTGCAGGTCACGTGCACGGCAATTGGTCCGTCTTGTGGAGTGAAGTCCAGGCGATCTGCCAGATGAGTGCGGATGAAACGCACCGGATCGTACAGATCCAGGCGCGATTCGCCGACGTCCTGCACCAGTCGCAACGTACACGGGCTGGTGTCGCAATAGATCGGGTCGAGCCCGCCGCGGCTGGCGTGCAGCAATGCGCTGATCAGTTCCTGGCGCTTGTGTTCGGCCTGTTCGGCGTAGCCCTTGGAGGCGAACGGCTGACCGCAGCAGAGGTTGTCGAGGTTGTCCGGGAACACCACCTGGTAACCAGCCTTTTCCAGCAGCCCGCGGGTTTTGTCGTAGAGCGACATTTGCTCTTTGTCGCCCGCCGCCGGGCCCATGACCCGTGATACGCACGCGGCCAGGTACACCACGCGCGGGCGCTCGTCTGCGACGTTCGGACTGAAGCGAATGGCTTTTTCCGGTTGCGGCATCGCGTTGGTCCACAGCGGCACCTGGCCTTTGGACAAACGGGTCAGGGTCGCCGACAGCTTTGCCAGACGCGGTGCGCCAAGCAGCATCCGCGCACCGTTGGCGACATGCAGGGTGAAGCGTGCGCCTTGCAGGGTCTTGGCGAAATGTCCTTCGATCCAGTCGGCGGTTTTCTGATGGGTTGCGTGTCGGCCGCGGAGCTTTTTCACAAGCTCGCCAGTATTGATGCCGACCGGGCAGCGTTGTGCGCAAAGCCCAGTCGCCGCGCAGGTTTCGATGCCTTGGTACTCGTAGGCTTCTTCCAGCTCGCGGGTGTCGATGCCGGCGCGTTTTTTCGCCTGGATATCGCGCCAGATGACGATGCGCTGGCGTGGGCTCAATGTCAGGCCTTTCGACGGGCAGACCGGTTCGCAGAAACCGCATTCGATGCACTTATCCACAATCTCGTCGGCGGCGGGCAGCGGTTTCAGGTGCTTGAGGTGGATCTGCGGATCTTCGCTGAGGACCACGTCCGGGTTGAGAATCCCATTAGGGTCGAGCAGGCGCTTGAGCTGCCACATCAACTGATAGGCGTCGCTGCCCCATTCCAGTTCGACGAACGGCGCCATGTTGCGCCCGGTGCCGTGCTCAGCCTTTAACGAGCCGCCGAATTCCACCGCCACCAGTTGCGCGACGTCGTCCATGAACGCTTGATAGCGTGCGATTTCTTCCGGGTTGTTGAAGCCTTGGGTGAAAACGAAGTGCAGATTGCCTTCCAGGGCATGTCCGAAAAGGATCGCTTCGTCGTAGGCATGTTTGTCGAACAGCTCGATCAGGCGATTGACGCCGATTGCCAGTTGCTCGACCGGAAAGGTCACGTCTTCGATGATCACCGTCGTGCCGGTTTTGCGCACGGCGCCGACGGCGGGGAAGGTGTCTTTGCGGATCGCCCACAGCCGGGCGTTTTCCACAGGATCCTCGGTGAAGTCGACCTGCTTCTCGACGGGGAAACCGCTGAGCGACGCCATGATCTGCGCCAGTTGTTCCTGCAGTAACGTGGAAGATGCGGCGCGGGATTCGATGAGCAAGGCGCAGGCATTGTTCGACAGTTGCTGTACGAAAGCGGGCATGCCCGGTTTGTCCTGCACCGAGCGCAGACTGCGCCGGTCGAGCAATTCGACGGCGGACACCGGTTGGCTTTTCAGCACGGTGACGGCGTTGCAGCAGGTTTCCACATTGGGGAAGACGATCAGCGCCGAGGCTTTGTTCGGATGATCGACAACGGTGTCGTAGGTCACCGCGCTGATGAAGCCGAGGGTGCCTTCGGAGCCGACCAGCAAGTGGCTCAAGATATCCACAGGCTCGTCGAAATCCACCAGGGCGTTGAGCGACAGGCCGGTGGTATTTTTCAGACGGTATTTGTGGCGGATTCGTGCGGCCAGTTCGGCATTGGCGCGGGTCTCGCGGCCCAATGTCGCCAAGCGTTCGAGCAGCTCGCCGTGGCTTGAGCGAAACGCTGCGACACTGGCCGCGTCTTCGGTGTCGAGGCGCGTGCCGTCGGCCAGCACCAGACGTATTCCGGCCAGGGTGTGATAGGTATTTTGCGCGGTGCCGCAGCACATACCGCTGGCGTTGTTGGCGACGATGCCGCCGATTTTGCAGGCGTTGATCGACGCCGGGTCTGGGCCGATCTTGCGTCCGAACGGCGCCAGCCAGGCGTTGGCCTGCGCACCGATAACGCCCGGTTGCAGACGGATCTGCATGCCCTGGCCACGGATCTCGCGGGCGTTCCAGTTATCCCCAAGCACGATCAACACCGAATCGCTGATCGCCTGCCCTGACAGACTGGTACCCGCCGCGCGGAAGGTCACCGGAACATGATCGCGCTGTGCCAGTTTCAGCAATGCCACGACTTCGTCTTCGGACTCGACGCGGATCACCAGTTGCGGAATCAATCGATAGAAACTGGCATCGGTGCCGAAGGCCAGAGTCGATAACGGATCGTCAAAACGGCGCTCGACCGGGATCAGTTGCTCAGCATCACGCAGGAAAGCGGCAGGAAGACTCATTGATCCTCCACAATCAGCACGACCAAATCTTTCGGACCGTGCGCGCCATACGCCAGCACCTGTTCAATATCGGCGGTTTTCGAAGGCCCGGAGACCAGTAGCGCGTTAGTCGGCATGCCTTGCGCCCATTCAAATTCCGCTTGCACCTGGTAGAAGTTGTCGCGTATCTCGCTGGCCTTGAGCAGGGCGAAATGCACCGGCGGCACCAGACTCATCAGGCGTGGTTCTTCACGCGTTGGCCAGATAATCAGGCTGCCGGTGGCGGCGATGGCGCCGAGGGTGCCGGTGAGGCTGGCCGGGGTGTCGTTGAACAGCTCGGCTTTCCATTCCTCCACCGGCCGGTCGTAGGATTTCAGTGCAGGCAGCCCGGGATTGTTCGCCCAGTGTTGAGTGATGCGTTGCCCGTGCGGCGTCGTCGGTGCGATCAGCAGACTCGGCAACTGGCGATCCCGCAGCAATTGCGCGAGCAGCGCCGGCCATGCTTCAGCCGAGGTCAGATGGATTTCGGTGTGTACCGCTTCCATCAATTTGCGCAGTTGCGGGATGCGTTGTTCGGCGCTGTACGTGTAAGGCTGCGTCACCAGATCGACATCGAAGTTGTCGGCGATTGGCGTAGTGCCCGTCAGACTTTTCCTCAGTTTGCCGAGGATGTTTTGCTTGGCGCTCATCAACGATCTCCCTGTTTGGCCAGATGCTCGCGGGCCATGTCGTGCAGTGAGCGAGCGGCGGGTTTCGGTGCGCTGTGGTTTTGCGTCCACGGGCCGACATTGTTTGGCGTGAGCGCGCGCAGCCGGGTGGCGAAGAAGCCGAACAGGCGATACAGCGTCGGCGAGCTGTTCAGTTTCGCCCAGGCGTTCCAGATCAAGCGTTCCTTGCGCGAGTACTTGCTGCCCTGACCGCGCATCACTTGATGCGGCGAGTCCGGCGCTTTGACGTTCTCTTCGCGCAAGCGGCGCAGAATGGCCGGGATCGGAATTTTCACCGGGCACACTTCACCGCAGGCGCCGCACAGCGAGGACGCGCTCGGGTGGTCCGGGACTTTCGCCAGGCCGACCATGTGCGGGGTGATGATTTTGCCGATCGGTCCCGGGTAGACCTCGCCATAGGTGTGGCCGCCGACGCGGGTGTACACCGGGCAATGATTCATGCAGGCGCCGCAGCGGATGCAGTTGAGGGTCTGGCGCAATTCACTGTCGGCGAAGGCCTGGCTGCGGCCGTTGTCGAGCAGCACCAGATGCACTTCCTGCGGGCCGTCGAGTTCAGGCTCTTTGCGCGGACCGGAGATCATATTGACGTAGGTAGTGATCGGAATGCCCAGTGCCGAGCGGGTCAGCAGGGACAGCAACGGCACCACGTCGCGCAGGTTTTCCACGACTTTTTCGATGCCGGTGACGGCGATGTGCACCGGCGGCACGCTGGTGGTCATGCGGCCGTTGCCTTCGTTTTCCACCAGCAGCAGGGTGCCGGTTTCAGCCACGGCGAAGTTGACGCCGGAGACGCCGATGTCGGCTTCGAAGAATTTCTGCCGCAAGACTTTGCGACCGATCTGAATGAGTTGGTCAACGTCCTTGGTGTACTCCACGCCAAGTTTGTCGTGGAACAAGGACGCGACCTGACCGGCATTCTTGTGGATCGCCGGCATAATGATGTGTGAAGGCTTCTCGTGGTCGAGCTGGACGATGTATTCCCCCATGTCGGACTCCAGACATTCAATGTCCCGAGCCTCGAGGAAATGGTTCATCTCCATCTCTTCGCTGACCATCGATTTGCCCTTGATCACTTGCCGCGCCTCGTGAGCGCGGATGATCGAGAGGACGATGCCATTGGCTTCGTCCACCGTTTCCGCCCAGTGCACTGTCACACCGTTGCGGGTCAGGTTCTGTTCCAGTTGCTCGAGCAGGTCGGGCAATTTGGACAATGCGCGGGCCTTGATCGAATTGCCCAGTGCGCGCAAATGTTCTCGTTCATGGGCATCACTGAAAGCGGCGGCGCGCTTGGTCATCAGGGAGTCCATGGCAGTGCGGAAGTTGTTCCGTAGCTGCTGGTCACCCAGGGCGTTGTGCGCCCGGGTGCGGAAATCTTCTTCTACGGCGACCGTAGGAATAATCGTCGAGGTGCTCATTGCGCACCTCCGGTTCGTTGCCAGAGGAAGCTCGCCAGGTGTTGCCCGCGCAGCGCTTCCCGTTGTTTCTCCAGTGCGCCGTTGATGTTCATCAGGCAGCCACAGTCGGCACTGAGAATCTGATGCGCGCCGGATTCCTTCAAGGCCCGGGTCTTGTCAGCCACCATCGCCCCGGAAATGTCTGGCATACGGACGCTGAATGTTCCGCCGAAGCCACAGCATTCGCTTTCGTGGTCGTGGTTGACCCGTTCCACGTTGCTCAACTGCGCCAACAGCTCGCGGCCGTGCAGGTGGGTGTTCATTTCGCGGCGTGCCGAACACGAGGTGTGCAGCGCGACTTTCACCGGTTCGCCGCTGTCCTTGAGCTGCACCTTGCAGACGAACAGCAGAAACTCGGCCAGTTCATAGGTGCGGGCTGCGAGGGCCTGTACCTGTTTCAGCGTTTCCGGCTCGTCCTTGAACAAGTCGGCGTAATGTTCACGCAGCATGCCGGCGCAGGAACCCGACGGCACCACCACCGGATAATCCCCGGCAAACAGCGCCAGTTGCGAGCGCGCCACGGTCCGCGCCTGCTCGGTGTAACCCGAGGTGTAGGCCGGTTGCCCGCAGCAGCTCTGCCCTTGCGGGTACTCGACCCGAATGCCTTCGCGCTCCAGCAGGTGGATCGCGTCCATCCCGGCTTCGGGGTAGAACAGGTCGACCACACACGTGCCGAACAGGTAGACCCGCGACGGTTTCTCGCTGGGGTATTGCCGAGGTTCGGGCAGTGGCGGCGCCACGCGGGTCGCGTTTGGCACAGCGTTGTAAAAAAGCTCGCTCATCAGGCGTGTCTCCGGGTGGTCCCGGTTATCCGTCTGCGGCGGCTGCTGAATATAGAGCGCATTGCTTTCAGCAGCCTTACAGACCCGGTGGTGAATGGCTGACGCCGGATCACGGGCCGGCGTCGGTTATTGCTGTGTTGCTTGTAGGCTTAATGCACCAGCATGCCGGTGAACCAGTAGGCCTGAGCCAAGGTGATCAAACCGACGATCGTTGCAAAGAATAGGCTGTGCTTGAGGGTGAAGCGGAACAGATCCGATTCCTTGCCCACCAGCCCGGTCGCGGCGCAGGCCACGGCGATGGATTGCGGCGAGATCATTTTGCCGGTCACGCCGCCGCTGGTATTGGCGGCCACCAGCAAGGTGTCGTTGACGCCGATCTGGTGCGCGGTGGTTGCTTGCAGCGAACTGAACAGCGCGTTCGACGAGGTATCGGAACCGGTAAGGAACACGCCCAGCCAGCCAAGGAACGGCGAGAAGAACGGGAACGCCGCGCCGGTGCCGGCCAGTACCAGGGCCATGGTCGACGACATGCCTGAGTAATTGGTGACGAAGGCGAACGCCAGCACCATGCCGATGGACAGAATCGGCCAGCGCAGCTCGTAGAAGGTTTCCTTCAAAGTGGTCAGGCCAGTTTTGAAATTGATCTTCAGCACCAGCATCGAAATCAGTGCAGAGAAGAAAATTGCCGTGCCGGTCGCGGAAATTGGGTCGAGTTTGAATACTGCTGGAATGGCCGTTGGATTGGCCACGATTGGCGCAGTCTTGATCACCAGTTGATCAAGGTGCGGAATCGCGAAGTTGAACACCCAGCTGTACATCGAGCCGCCTGCGGCGAACATCGCCTTGAAAGGCTTCAGCGTCCAGATCGTCACCAACACGGTGAGAATCAGGAACGGCGACCACGCCTTGAAAATTTCCCCGAGGCTGTAAGGCGACGCCACGGTAGTGCGCTTCTGGCCGAAACCGCCGACGCTGGCGCTCACCACCGAAGCGGCAACGGCACCGACGATATGCTGACCGGCGGCGCGTTTTGGCTGCCAGATTTTCAGGAACAGGGTCAGGGAAATCAGGCTGGCCAGCGCCGACGTGATATCCGGCAGTTCCGGGCCGATGAAGTTCGACGTGAAGTACTGCGTCACGGCGAAGCTCAGACCTGCGACCAGCGCAGCCGGCCAGGTTTCGCGCACGCCGCGCAGGCCGTCCATCATGAACACCAGCCAGAACGGCACGAACAGCGACAGCAGCGGCAGTTGGCGACCAGTCATGGCGCCGATCTTGAAGGCGTCGATGCCGGTGACTTGACCGGCGACGATGATCGGAATCCCCAGCGCACCAAAGGCAACCGGTGCAGTGTTGGCAATCAGGCACAGGCCGGCGGCGTACAAGGGATTGAAACCCAGGCCCACCAACAACGCAGCGGTGATCGCCACGGGTGCGCCGAAACCGGCCGCGCCTTCGAGGAAAGCGCCGAAGCAGAAACCGATCAGCAGCACTTGCAGGCGCTGGTCGTCAGTGATCGACAGCACCGAACTGCGGATGACTTCGAACTGGCCGCTTTTGACCGTCAATTTGTAGAGGAACACCGCCGCGACAATGATCCACGCAATCGGCCACAGACCGTAGGCGAAGCCGTACCCGGCCGCGGCGAACGCCATATCGATCGGCATCTGGAAGGCGAAGATCGCCACGGCAATCGACAGCGCCAGCGTGATGCTGCCCGCGACATGGCCCTTGAGGCGAAACACCGCCAGAGCGAGAAAGAAGAACACGATGGGAATGACGGCCGCGAGTGCGGAGACGCCGAGACTGCCGAGCGGGCTGTAGATCTGTTGCCAGGTTTGCATAGTGGGGTGGCCCCTAATTGTTGTTGGTCAGGCACTGTCAGCGTTCTTGGATAATTGGTAAGACCAATTTACAATCGCTGTTGGCTAGGGTAAAAGCCTTGATATCGGTGTGTCAATTTGCCGCCCTAAAACTTTTGTCGAACATGCGGTGCAGATCGCATCTGCTCCGCTTTCGGCAGGTGGCGTCTGCCAGGTGCCGGCAGGGCGCCGATAGGCCAGAATAGAGAGCCCGGCGAGCGGCCGGGATCGTGGAGAAATGAGTTATGGGGTTTGATCAGATACGTTCGCGCCGTTTGTCTGACGACATTGTCGAGCGGCTCGAGGGGATGATTCTCGAGGGCACGCTGAAGTCCGGTGAGCGACTGCCGGCGGAGCGCACGCTGGCCGAGCAATTTGGCGTATCACGTCCGTCGCTGCGCGAGGCGATCCAGAAACTCGCGGCCAAGGGCTTGCTGGTCAGCCGTCAGGGCGGCGGCAATTATGTGGTCGAAAGCCTGGGGTCGACGTTCAGCGATCCGCTGTTGCAACTGCTCGAAAGCAACCCCGAGGCGCAGCGGGATCTGTTGGAGTTTCGCCACACTCTGGAAGCATCGTGTGCCTATTACGCTGCATTGCGCGCCACCGATGTGGATCGCGAGCGCCTGACCGCCGCGTTCGAAGAGCTACAGGACTGCTATTCGCGCCACGAAGAAGTGAGTCGGGCGGAGGAGGGCGCGGCCGATGCGAAATTCCATCTGGCAATTGCCGAGGCCAGCCATAACGCGGTGTTGCTGCACACCATTCGCGGGCTGTTCGATCTGCTCAAGCGCAACGTCGTGACCAACATCGGCGGCATGTACAAGCAGCGCACGGAGACCCGCGACATGCTGATCACGCAGCATCGGGAATTGTATCTGGCGATTATCGAAGGCCGTGCGGAGCAGGCGCGGGAAGTGTCCAGCCGCCACATTCTGTATGTGCAGGAAGTGCTGGAAGAGGTTCGGCAGGAGGTTCAGCGGATGGCGCGGGCGGAGCGGCGCAAGGGGATGTAGTTAGTTAGTTCTGCAAACGATCGTTCCCACGCTCTGCGTGGGAGTGCATCCCGTGACGCTCCGCGTCACAATGCGGACGCAGAGCGTCCATTGCTGCATTCCCACGCAGAGCGTGGGAACGATCAGGGTGGAAAATTAGTCTTCCTTGCCCTTGTTGCGCACCGCGCGCTGCAATTCGCGACCGGCATCGCGTTCGCGCTCGGTGTCACGCTTGTCGTATTCCTTCTTGCCCTTGCCCAGAGCAATCTCGCACTTGACCATGTGCTTGCTCCAGTACCAGGACAGGCAGACGCAGGCGTAACCCTTTTGCTGCACGGCCGCGGCGAGCTTGTCCAGCTCGCGGCGGTTGAGCAGCAGCTTGCGCGTGCGCACCGGGTCGGCGATGACGTGGGTGCTTGCGGTCATCAGCGGCGTGATGTGGCTGCCGAGCAACCACGCTTCGCCATCCTTGAGCAGCACGTAGCTGTCGACCAGCTGTAGCTTGCTCGCCCGCAGACTTTTTACTTCCCAGCCGGCCAGGACCAGACCAGCCTCGAACTTGTGCTCGATGAAGTAATCGTGTCGCGCCTTTTTATTTTGCGCGATGGTCCCTGTTGGGTGTTTCTTCTGTTTAGCCATAGGGGCGGCATTATATGGAGTTGTTCGGCTGTCGGCTACGGTGATGCTGCGTGCTTGAGCAGGTTGAGTGAATCCCGGACAATGCGGCCTCTTTTTCTAACGCTTGGGCGTGATAAACGATGTCGACAGACAAGGTTTCTGTCCACGGCAGTTGGGCTAGCCGCTGGGTATTCATACTCGCCGCGACCGGTTCGGCCGTGGGACTGGGTAGTATCTGGAAGTTCCCCTACATGGTCGGGGTCTACGGCGGCGGCGCCTTTGTGCTGATGTTTCTGGCCTGCATCGCGCTGATCGGCGTTCCGGTGATGCTCGCTGAAACCCTGATCGGCCGGCGCGCCCGGCAAAGTCCGGCGAACGCTTTAAAGGTGCTGGCGCTGGAAGCCGGGCACTCGCCCAAGTGGTCGTGGGGCGCCTTCGCCGGGATGATCACGGCGTTGCTGATCCTGTCTTTCTATAGTGTGGTCGGCGGCTGGTCGCTGGACTACATCGTCGACATGGGCCGCGGCGACTTCCAGGGTGCGACACCCGATCAGGTCGGCGCGTATTTCGGCAACGTCATCGCCGATCCATGGCGGCTGACACTTTGGCACACGATTTTCATGCTGCTGTCGGCGTTCGTTATTGCCAGAGGCGTGGTTGCCGGCCTGGAGCGCAGCCTTCGGATCATGATGCCGCTGTTGTTCGTGATGATTCTGGTGCTGCTGGGCTACAGCATGACCACCGGGCATTTCATGGAAGGCGTGCATTTCATGTTCGACTTCCATCCGGAAAAAGTTCTGGATGGCTTGCTGCCGGCAATGGGGCACGCGTTCTTCTCGCTGAGCGTCGGTGTCGGCTCGATCATGATCTACGGCGCCTACATGCCGAAGAACACGTCGTTGTCGCGTACCGTGGTGGGTGTCGCGTTGCTCGATACGTTCGTGTCGCTGGTCGCCGGTCTGGCGTTGTTTCCGATTGTGTTCGCGGCCGGCCTGAACCCGAGCGAAGGGCCGGGGCTGATGTTTGTCAGCCTGCCATTTGCTTTTGGTAACGTGGTTTTCGGCCAGTTGATGGGCGTGGTATTTTTCGTGCTGGTCGCGGTGGCGGCGTGGAGTTCGGCGATTTCGCTGCTTGAGCCGATGGTCGCCTACCTGGTCGAGCGCACGAAAATCAGTCGCGCGTGGGTCACGTTCTGGCTGGCCTTTACCTGCTGGTTCGTCGGTCTGGGCACGGTGTTTTCCTTCAATATCTGGAAGGAAGCCAAGTTTTTCGTGAACGAAGGCGGAGTGTTCAGCCTCTACCAATGGGGCGCGAAGAGCGGTCTGGACTTCTTCGGCGTGATCGATTTCTTCACCTCGCGGATCATGTTGCCCGTCGGTGGCTTGTGTTTCGTATTGTTCGCCGGATGGGTGATGGGGCGTGAGGCGGTGCGCGACGAGTTGTCGATCCGCAACCCGGCACTGTTTGCCCTGTCCCTGTTCTTGATGCGCTACGTGGCGCCTATCGGCATTCTTGTAGTATTTGCCGCTCAGCTCTGGAAGTAACGCTTACATGACGACACATATTCAACGATCCGCGCTGCTGCCTTACCCGGCGCAGTTTCTCTACGACCTGGTCAATGATGTGGCGCGGTATCCGGAATTCCTGCCGTGGTGTTCGGCTGCCGAGGTGCTGCAAAGCTCGCCAGACCATATGCGCGCCAGCGTCGGCGTAGCCAAGGGCGGCCTCAGCCAGCATTTCGTGACGCGCAATACCCTTGTGCCGGGGCAGTCGATCGAGATGAACCTGGAAGAAGGCCCGTTCAATCAGTTGCACGGCGTCTGGGTGTTCAAGGCGTTGAACGAGAAAGCCTGCAAGATCAGCCTCGACCTTTCGTTCGATTATGCCGGGCCGCTGGTGCGCGCTACGTTGGGGCCGCTGTTCAATCAGGCTGCCAACACGCTGGTGGACGCGTTCTGCCAGCGCGCCAAACAGATGCATGGTCAGCCCGGTGCTTGAGATTGAAGTGGTGTATGCCGCGGTTGATCGCCAGGTGCTGCGTTCGGTCAATGTGCCGGAGGGCATGACGGTTCGTGCGGCGGTGCAGGTATCGGGAATCGCCGCCGATTTTCCTGAGCTCAAGCTGGATGAGTGCCCGTTGGGTATCTTCGGTAACACGGTCGCGGACACGCGTGTGATTCAGGCGGGTGATCGCATTGAGATCTACCGGCCGCTGCTTGCCGATCCCAAGGAAGTGCGACGTTTGCGGGCAGCCAAAGCGGCAGAGGCCAAGGCCCGAAATCTTTGAGGCGAACAAAACGCAGGCAATAAAAAACCCGGAATGTCCGGGTTTTTTATTGCCTCGCAAAATTATTGCGGCGAGGTGTCCAGCGGTTCTGGCGTTGGCACCGGAACGGTTTCTACGCCATCGACATCTTTCTGGATCTGATCCAGCAAGGAGCCTGGCTTGGCTGGTTTTTCAGCTTCTGGCTTCTCGGCGTTTTCAGCAGGCGCGGTGACGGTGGTGCCACTGTCCTTGCCGAGAATGGCTTCGTCACGGCTCACACCCGGCATGAAGTCACCGGACAGGCTGACAAGCTGGTCGTTGGAATTGAAGATAACGCTGATTCGTTCCTGCTGGCGTTCACCGCCACCCGGTTGCAGGCTGTACAGATAATCCCAGCGATCGGCATGGAACGTGTCGGCAAGCAGAGGGTTGCCCATGATAAACCGTACTTGCGGCCGGGTCATTCCCGGGCGTAACTGGTCTATCATGTCCTGCGTGACGACATTGCCCTGCTGGATGTCGATTTTGTAAACCCCGGGGAATGAACAACCGGCGAGTGCGAGCAGTCCCACAAAGGTGAAACTGGTTAGCAAGAGCTTGGTGTTTTGCATCGGTGGGCGACTTCCACTATCTTGGCTGGGACAACGTAAACGCCGATCATACCCGCATTAAGAGAAGCTGCGAAGCAGCATCGCGAGAAAGCTGACCATGGTTGAAAATAGCGAACTACGCAAAGCCGGCCTCAAAGTGACCCTGCCACGGGTCAAGATCCTGCAAATGCTCGACTCCACCGAGCAGCGTCACATGAGTGCCGAGGACGTCTACAAGGCGTTGATGGAAGCTGGCGAGGACGTCGGTCTGGCCACGGTTTACCGTGTCCTGACCCAGTTCGAAGCGGCCGGCCTCGTGGTCCGCCACAACTTCGACGGCGGCCACGCGGTCTTCGAACTGGCTGATGGTGGTCACCACGACCATATGGTCAACGTGGAATCGGGTGAAGTGATCGAATTCTTCGACGAAGAAATCGAAAAACTTCAGAAGTCGATCGTCGAGAAGCATGGCTTCGAAATGGTTGATCACAACCTGGTGTTGTACGTACGCAAGAAAAAGTAAGCATGTCGCGCGAATTTTACGTTCGCGAAACGAACGAAGGCGACCCAAGGGTCGCCTTCGTGCTTTCTGCTGTCGGTCAGGCCTTGGCCGTCACTACCATTTTTTTCGCATGGGCCAAGGATTCCTTGGTCAGATCGATGCCGCCGAGCATGCGCGCGACTTCTTCGATACGTTCGTTCTTGCTCAGCTTCGCGACAGCGGTGTGAGTGGCTTTTTCATCGCGAACCTTGTGCGCAAAAAGATGCTGATGCCCCTGTGCGGCTACCTGCGGCAAGTGAGTCACGGTCAATACCTGACCGCGATCGCCGAGACGCCGCAACAATTGGCCAACAATTTCCGCCGTTGGCCCGCCAATACCGACGTCCACTTCGTCGAATACCAGCGTCGGCACGCGTGACGTCTGCGCTGTGATCACCTGAATCGCCAGACTGATTCGTGACAACTCGCCGCCAGAGGCGACTTTTGCCAAGGCTTTCAGCGGTTGGCCAGGGTTGGCGCTGACCAGCAATTCAACCTGCTCCAGCCCGTTGGGTTGCAGCTCGTCGCCACTGTTGGCTTTCAATTCGATAGTGAAGCGACCGCCGGGCATGCCCAGGCGCTGGATTTCCTGTTCCACCGCGCTGGCGAGACTGCCGGCGGCCTGATGGCGAAGGCCGCTCAGCTCGCGTGCTTTCTCCTGATAATGACGGGCATACGATGCCAGCTCCTCACCCAGGCGCTCGATGGATTCGTCATTGGCATTCAGTGTTTCGATTTCATCCAGCAGTTTCTGCTGCATTTCTCCGACTTCGGTGGGCTGGATGCGGTGCTTGCGCGCCAGCGTGTAGATGGCGTCGAGACGTTCTTCCAGATATTGCAGGCGCGCCGGGTCGGCATCGAAGTTATCGAGAAAGCGGTTGAGCTCGCCGACAGCTTCTTCGACCTGGATCTGTGCACTGGTCAGCAGGCTGCTGGCTTCGCCCAGCGCGCCGGCGGAATGGTTCACGCTCGACAGGCGGTTGAGGCTGGCGGTCAGCGCATTCAGCACATTCCCGGAATCGCTTTCGCTGCATTGTTCGACCACCTGGCGACAGATGCCCAGCAAGGTTTCGGCATTGGTCAGGTTCTTGTGTTCCTGCTCCAGTTGCTCCAGTTCGTTCTCGCCGAGGCCGAGGTTTTCCAGCTCTTCGAGTTGATAGCTGAGCAGCTGATGCCGGGCGCGTTGTTCGTCGCCGGAGTTGGACAGACGCTCCAGTTCCTGACGAGTCTGGCGCCAGCGCTGGGCGGCAAGCTGCACCTGACGGGCCAGATCGGTGGCGCCGGCGTACTCATCCAGCAAGCGACGGTGGGTATCGGTTTTCAGCAGCGACTGGTGTTCATGCTGGCTGTGGATATCGATCAGCAGTTCGCCAAGCGACTTGAGGTCGCCAAGCGGGCAGGGCGTGCCATTGATATAGCCGCGCGAGCGACCTTCGGAGGTGATGACCCGGCGCAGAATGCACGGGCCGTCGATGTCCAGATCGCGCTCGGCCAGCCAGGCGCTGGCTTCCGGGATGTCGGCCAGATCGAAGGTTGCCAGGATATCGGCCTTGTCGGCGCCCGGGCGTACTACGCCGCTGTCGGCGCGATCGCCGAGAGTCAGGCCCAGCGCGTCGAGCATGATCGACTTGCCGGCGCCTGTTTCCCCTGTGATCACGCTCATCCCGCGATCAAGTTCGAGATCGAGATGTTCAACGATGGCGTAGTTGTGTACGGACAGGTGCACCAGCATAGAGGCCGCTCCCAGGCTTGAGGTCTGGTTATTTATACAGTGTTTTGTCTGGACCTGACAATGCCCCTGCTTAGCTCGATTCGCTTGGTCGAATAACTTTATTAGCGCATTAGAGAATGACTAATCAGCACTTTTTTGTAGGGACAATCGAATCCAGCCCTTGAAGCCTGATTTTGCGGCCCCATATATCGGGACAGAAGCGCGAGTCAGGCTCGCGGACGTAATTGAAAGGAGAATTCTATGGCTGACGAACAGACAGTAGATACGCAAAACCCAGAAGCCAATCAGGCGCCCGAAGGTTCGGGTGACGACCTGGC
The DNA here is from genome assembly GCF_055484735.1 of Pseudomonas sp. 15C. Lineage (NCBI taxonomy): Bacteria > Pseudomonadati > Pseudomonadota > Gammaproteobacteria > Pseudomonadales > Pseudomonadaceae > Pseudomonas > Pseudomonas sp. 15C. The sequence goes on from NZ_JBUDGD010000006.1 coordinate 72,384, forward strand.
GACCCGTGTACAAGTGCTCGAAGAGCAATTGGCCGCCGCGCAGGATCAGTCTCTGCGTGTAGCTGCCGATCTGCAGAACGTCCGTCGCCGTGCCGAACAGGACGTCGAGAAGGCGCACAAGTTTGCCCTGGAAAAATTCGCCGGCGACCTGCTGCCTATCGTTGACAGTCTGGAGCGCGGCCTTGAGCTGTCGAGCCCGGACGACGAAAGCATCCGCCCGATGCGCGAAGGTATTGAGCTGACGCTGAAAATGTTTCACGACACCCTCAAGCGTTATCAGCTGGAAGCGATCGACCCGCATGGCGAACCGTTCAACGCCGTTCAGCATCAGGCGATGGCCATGCAGGAAAGCGCTGACGTCGAACCGAACAGCGTGCTGAAAGTGTTCCAGAAAGGCTACCAGCTCAACGGTCGCCTGTTGCGCCCGGCCATGGTTGTGGTCAGCAAGGCGCCTGCGCCAGTTTCGCCTTCTATTGACGAGCAGGCTTGAAATTAGCCGCAAGGCCCCCATTTAGAAGTCAAGCGTTTAAGTATTACCGCAGTCAGCCACCACTGCTGCGGCAAAAAAATCAAAGTTTCGGGAGAGTGAACATGGGCAAAATTATCGGTATCGACCTGGGGACTACCAACTCCTGCGTCTCCGTGCTGGAAAACGGCAAGGCTAAAGTTATCGAAAACGCTGAAGGCGCGCGTACCACGCCGTCGATCATTGCGTACGCCAACGATGGCGAAATCCTGGTAGGTCAGTCGGCCAAGCGTCAGGCTGTGACCAACCCGCACAACACCCTGTACGCAGTCAAGCGTCTGATCGGTCGTCGTTTCGACGAAGAAGTTGTGCAGAAAGACATCCAGATGGTCCCTTACAAGATCGTCAAGGCTGACAACAATGACGCCTGGGTTGAAGTGAACGGCCAGAAAATGGCTCCGCCACAGATCTCGGCTGAAATCCTGAAAAAGATGAAGAAGACCGCCGAAGACTACCTCGGCGAAGCAGTGACCGAAGCGGTGATCACCGTTCCGGCCTACTTCAACGACAGTCAGCGTCAGGCGACCAAAGACGCCGGCCGCATCGCGGGTCTGGACGTAAAACGTATCATCAACGAACCAACCGCAGCTGCTCTGGCTTACGGTATGGACAAGGCCAAGGGCGATCACACCGTGATCGTTTATGACCTGGGTGGCGGTACTTTCGACGTTTCCGTGATCGAGATCGCTGAAGTTGATGGCGAGCATCAGTTCGAAGTGTTGGCCACCAACGGCGACACGTTCCTGGGCGGTGAAGACTTCGACATTCGTCTGATCGACTACCTCGTTGACGAGTTCAAGAAAGAAAGCGGCATGAACCTCAAGGGTGACCCGCTGGCCATGCAGCGCCTGAAAGAAGCCGCTGAGAAAGCCAAGATCGAGCTGTCGTCCGCTCAGTCGACCGATGTCAACCTGCCGTACATCACTGCAGACGCCACCGGTCCTAAGCACCTGAACGTGAAGATTTCGCGTGCCAAGCTCGAAGCACTGGTTGAAGACCTGGTTCAGCGCACCATCGAACCTTGCCGTATCGCCATGAAAGACGCCGGTATCGACGTTGGCGCGATCAACGACGTGATTCTGGTCGGTGGTCAGACCCGTATGCCGCTGGTGCAGAAGCTGGTAACCGATTTCTTCGGTAAAGAAGCTCGTAAAGACGTCAACCCGGACGAAGCTGTCGCAATGGGTGCCGCAATCCAGGGCGCGGTTCTGGCCGGTGATGTTAAAGACGTTCTGCTGCTCGACGTCAGCCCGCTGACCCTGGGTATCGAAACCATGGGTGGCGTGATGACCGCGCTGATCGAGAAAAACACCACGATTCCTACCAAGAAATCGCAAGTGTTCTCGACTGCCGACGACAACCAGGGCGCTGTGACCATTCACGTTCTGCAGGGTGAGCGTAAACAAGCCGCACAGAACAAGTCGCTGGGCAAGTTCGACCTGGCCGACATTCCACCTGCTCCACGTGGCGTGCCGCAGATCGAAGTGACCTTCGACATCGATGCCAACGGCATCCTGCACGTAGGTGCGAAAGACAAGGCCACCGGCAAGACTCAGTCGATCGTGATCAAGGCCAACTCCGGTCTGTCCGACGAAGAAATCGAGCGCATGGTGCGTGACGCCGAGGCGAATGCCGAGGAAGACCGCAAGTTCGAAGAGCTGGCCGCTGCCCGTAACCAGGGCGACGCACTGGTTCACTCGACTCGCAAGATGGTCGCTGACGCCGGTGACAAAGTGACTGCCGAAGAGAAGACTGCCATCGAAGCTGCCGTGGTTGCCCTCGAAGCCGCTGTTAAAGGCGACGACAAGGCTGCCATCGAAGCCAAGGTTGAAGAACTGTCGAAAGTCTCCGCTCCGGTTGCGCAGAAGATGTACGCCGAACAGGCTCAGCCAGCTGATGGCGCAGCCCCGCAAGGCGAGTCGGCCGAGAAGGCTGATGATGTTGTCGATGCAGAGTTCGAAGAAGTAAAAGACCACAAGTAAGTTGTTGGTCGTCCGGTTGACTGCCTTGCGGCGGTGACTGGTAGGATGTCGCCGCGCGGGAGCTTGCTCCCGCGTTGGCGTATCTGGAATACGCGAATTTTTACAGCATGCGACAACGCTCGGATGTTGGCGGTATGGACGAAAATGCTCCTGCTTTTCGCGCCGCAGATACCGCACCAATCAAGACCAGGATCGTTGAATTGACGTGAGTTGGGTCCGGGCCTTCATGGGGGCTCAACGAGTTTGGCGAGGCTCAGGAGGGGTTTGCCGAACGTCCTTAAGAGTGCAAAGAACTTATGGCAAAGCGTGACTATTACGAAGTATTGGGTGTCGAGCGAGGCACGAGCGAAGCGGACCTGAAGAAGGCCTACCGCCGCCTGGCAATGAAGCACCACCCTGACCGTAATCCGGGCGACAAGGCTTCGGAAGAGGCGTTCAAGGAAGCCAACGAGGCTTATGAAGTGTTGTCCGACGCCAGCAAGCGCGCGGCGTACGACCAGTACGGTCATGCCGGCGTGGACCCAGGCATGGGTGGCGGCGGTGCCGGTTTCGGCGGGCAGAACTTCTCCGATATTTTCGGCGACGTCTTCAGCGACTTTTTCGGTGGCGGTCGCGGCGGTTCCCGTGGCGGCGCTCAGCGTGGCAGCGACTTGCGCTACACCCTGGAGCTGAATCTGGAAGAGGCGGTGCGCGGTACCTCGGTGAATATCCGTGTGCCGACGCTGGTCAACTGCAAGCCGTGCGATGGCTCGGGGGCGAAGAAAGGCTCGTCGCCGTCGACCTGCCCGACCTGTGGCGGTATCGGTCAGGTGCGCATGCAGCAAGGCTTCTTCTCGGTGCAGCAAACCTGTCCGCGCTGCCATGGCCAGGGCAAGATCATTTCCGACCCGTGTGATTCGTGCCACGGTGACGGTCGCGTTGAAGAGTACAAAACCCTGTCGGTCAAAGTGCCGGCCGGCGTCGACACCGGCGATCGCATTCGTCTGTCCGGCGAAGGCGAGGCGGGGACGCAGGGTGGCCCGACGGGCGATCTGTACGTGGTCATCAATGTCCGCGAACACGACATCTTCCAGCGCGACGGCAAGCATCTGTTTTGCGAAGTGCCGATCAGCTTCGTCGATGCAGCGCTGGGCGGCGAGCTGGAGATTCCGACCCTCGACGGTCGGGTCAAACTGAAAATCCCTGAAGGCACCCAGACCGGCAAGCAGTTCCGTGTGCGTGGCAAAGGTGTGGCGCCGGTCCGTGGCGGTGGTGCAGGCGACTTGATGTGCCGCGTAGCGGTCGAGACGCCAGTCAACCTCAATCGTCGTCAGCGTGAACTGCTGGAAGAGTTCCGCAGCTCGCTGGCCGACGACAACAGCCACTCGCCGAAAACCACCGGTTGGTTCGACGGTGTGAAGCGTTTCTTCGGCGATCTGTAAGGAGTCGGCATGCGACGTATAGCTGTGATGGGCGCTGCTGGGCGCATGGGCAAGATTCTGGTCGAAGCCGTGCAGCAGCGCGCGCCGCTGACCGGTCTGACGGCCGCGGTGGTGCGTCCCGGCAGTACGCTGATCGGTGTCGACGCCGGTGAGCTGGCTTCGCTGGGGCGCATCGGTGTGCCGCTGTCCGGGCATATTGAGGCCGTTGCGGAAGAGTTCGACGTGCTGATCGACTTCACGCTGCCGGAAGTGATGCTGAAAAATCTGGCATTCTGCCGCAAGGCCGGCAAAGCCATGGTCATCGGCACCACCGGGCTGGATGCAGCGCAGAAGCAGTTGCTGGTCGAGGCGGGCAAGGACATTCCGATCGTCTTCGCGGCCAACTTCAGTGTCGGCGTCAATCTGTCGTTGAAGCTGCTCGACATGGCAGCACGTGTCCTGGGCGATGAAGCGGACATCGAAATCATCGAAGCGCATCACCGGCACAAGATCGACGCGCCGTCGGGCACCGCGCTGCGCATGGGTGAAGTGATCGCCAGCGCGCTGGATCGTGATCTGCAGAAAGTTGCGGTCTACGGTCGCGAAGGTCACACCGGCGCCCGTGAGCGTGAAACCATCGGTTTCGCCACTGTGCGCGGTGGTGATGTGGTGGGGGATCACACCGTGCTGTTCGCCTGCGAGGGCGAGCGTCTGGAGATCACGCACAAGGCCTCGAGCCGCATGACTTTCGCCAAGGGTGCGGTGCGTGCTGCGCTGTGGCTGGATGGTCGTGAGCCGGGCCTTTACGACATGCAGGACGTGCTCGAGCTGCGTTGATGCAGTGCTGAACCCGGTGCAAACGCCCTGTTTGCACCGGTTTTTCTCCGCTTGGCGACGACCTGTCGCATTCTCCGGCCTTTAGGGCTCTTTAGCGGTGGACCAAAAAAGCCTTTTTCTGTAAGCTACAGCTTTAGTGTGTCCACTAAAAGCGCGCAGAATAATTCAGTGAAGAAGCGGGGTGACGTGTCCATACGTCACTCCGCTTTTTTACAACCTGCGATCGCCCTTTCATGCGTTATTTACGGGAGGTCTTCTTGACTAAGCCAGCCATACTTGCCCTTGCTGATGGCAGCATTTTTCGCGGCGAAGCCATTGGAACCGACGGTCAGACCGTTGGTGAGGTGGTGTTCAACACCGCAATGACCGGCTATCAGGAAATCCTTACCGATCCTTCCTACGCCCAACAGATCGTTACCCTGACTTACCCGCACATCGGCAACACCGGCACCACGCCGGAAGACGCCGAGTCCGACCGCGTATGGTCCGCTGGCCTGGTCATCCGTGACCTGCCGTTGGTAGCGAGCAACTGGCGTAACACGATGTCGCTGTCCGATTACCTGAAAGCCAACAATGTCGTGGCGATCGCCGGTATCGACACCCGTCGTCTGACCCGCATCCTGCGTGAAAAGGGCGCGCAGAACGGCTGCATCATGGCCGGTGACAACATCTCCGAAGAAGCCGCCATCGCCGCTGCGCAAGGCTTCCCGGGCCTGAAGGGCATGGACCTGGCAAAGGTCGTCAGCACCAAGACCCAATACGAATGGCGCTCGACGGTCTGGGATCTGAAGACCGACAGCCACGCGACCATCGACGCTTCCGAGCTGCCGTATCACGTGGTGGCCTTTGACTACGGCGTCAAGGTCAACATCCTGCGCATGCTGGTCGAGCGTGGCTGCCGCGTCACCGTGGTGCCTGCCCAGACCCCGGCTGCCGATGTCCTGGCGCTGAAGCCGGACGGCGTGTTCCTGTCCAACGGCCCGGGTGATCCGGAGCCATGCGACTACGCGATCCAGGCGATCAAGGACGTGCTGGAAACCGAAATTCCGGTCTTCGGTATCTGCCTCGGTCACCAGCTGCTGGCTCTGGCCTCCGGCGCCAAGACCGTGAAGATGGGCCACGGCCACCACGGTGCCAACCACCCGGTGCAGGATCTGGACACCGGCGTTGTGATGATCACCAGCCAGAACCACGGTTTTGCGGTCGACGAAGCCACCCTGCCGGGCAACGTTCGCGCGATCCACAAATCGCTGTTCGACGGCACCCTGCAAGGCATCGAGCGCACCGACAAGAGCGCGTTCAGCTTCCAGGGCCACCCTGAAGCGAGCCCGGGCCCGAACGACGTCGCGCCACTGTTCGACCGCTTCATCAACGAGATGGCCAAGCGACGCTAAGCGTTCGCCTTGAGACTGTAGAGAGAAGTCTTCGAGGGCGGCCCCGGCACCGGTGGCCCCTTCGGGACTTCAGAAATCGATCAAGACGGCTTGCCGACTGACCTGCGGATTTGAGTGACAACCCATGCCAAAACGTACAGACATTAAAAGCATCCTGATTCTCGGCGCTGGCCCGATCGTTATCGGCCAGGCCTGCGAATTCGACTACTCCGGCGCCCAGGCCTGCAAAGCCCTGCGCGAAGAGGGTTACCGCGTCATCCTGGTGAACTCCAACCCGGCGACCATCATGACCGACCCGGACATGGCCGACGCCACCTATATCGAGCCGATCAAGTGGCAGACCGTTGCCAAGATCATCGAGAAAGAACGTCCGGACGCCGTCCTGCCAACCATGGGCGGCCAGACCGCTCTGAACTGCGCACTGGACCTGGAACGCGAAGGCGTTCTGGAGAAGTTCGGCGTTGAAATGATCGGCGCCAACGCCGACACCATCGACAAGGCTGAAGACCGTTCGCGTTTCGACAAGGCGATGAAATCCATCGGCCTGGCGTGCCCGCGCTCCGGCATCGCGCACAGTATGGAAGAAGCCAACGCCGTCCTCGAGACGCTGGGCTTCCCGTGCATCATCCGTCCGTCGTTCACCATGGGCGGCACCGGTGGCGGTATCGCTTACAACCGTGAAGAGTTCGAAGAAATCTGCGCCCGTGGTCTGGACCTGTCGCCGACCAAAGAGCTGCTGATCGACGAATCGCTGATCGGCTGGAAAGAATATGAAATGGAAGTTGTCCGCGATAAAAAGGACAACTGCATCATCGTCTGCTCGATCGAAAACTTCGACCCGATGGGCGTGCACACCGGTGACTCGATCACCGTGGCGCCTGCACAGACCCTGACCGACAAGGAATACCAGATCCTGCGTAACGCCTCGCTGGCGGTACTGCGCGAGATCGGCGTCGAGACTGGCGGTTCCAACGTGCAGTTCGGTATCTGCCCGAACACTGGCCGTATGGTCGTGATCGAAATGAACCCGCGGGTATCGCGTTCCTCGGCGCTGGCTTCGAAAGCCACCGGTTTCCCGATCGCCAAAGTCGCGGCCAAACTGGCCGTGGGTTACACCCTCGACGAACTGTCGAACGACATCACCGGCGGCAAGACCCCAGCGTCCTTCGAGCCGTCGATCGACTACGTCGTGACCAAGCTGCCACGCTTCGCCTTTGAGAAATTCGCCAAGGCTGACGCACGCCTGACCACTCAGATGAAGTCGGTGGGTGAAGTCATGGCCATCGGCCGGACTTTCCAGGAATCCCTGCAGAAAGCCCTGCGCGGTCTGGAAGTCGGCGTTTGCGGTCTGGACGAGAAGCTCGACCTGAGCAACCCGGAAAGCATGAGCGTGCTCAAGCGCGAGCTGACCGTGCCGGGCGCCGAGCGTATCTGGTACGTAGCTGACGCGTTCCGCGCCGGTCTGTCGGTCGAAGATATCTTCGGCATGAACATGATCGACCCATGGTTCCTGGTGCAGATCGAAGACCTGATCAAGGACGAAGAGAAGGTCAAGACCCTCGGTCTGTCTTCGATCGACCGCGACCTGATGTTCAAGCTCAAGCGCAAGGGCTTTTCCGATCAGCGTCTGGCCAAACTGCTGGGTGTGACCGAGAAAAACCTGCGCACGCACCGTCAGAAGCTCGAAGTGTTCCCGGTCTACAAGCGCGTTGATACCTGCGCCGCCGAGTTCGCCACTGACACTGCTTACCTGTACTCGACGTACGAGGAAGAGTGCGAAGCCGCGCCGTCGGGCCGCGACAAGATCATGATCCTGGGTGGCGGTCCGAACCGTATCGGCCAGGGCATCGAGTTCGACTATTGCTGCGTTCACGCCGCTCTCGCCCTGCGTGAAGACGGCTACGAAACCATCATGGTCAACTGCAACCCGGAAACCGTTTCCACCGACTACGACACCTCCGACCGTCTGTACTTCGAACCAGTGACCCTGGAAGACGTGCTGGAAATCTGCCGCGTCGAGAAGCCGAAAGGCGTGATCGTCCAGTACGGCGGCCAGACCCCGTTGAAACTGGCTCGCGCGCTGGAAGCCGCTGGCGTGCCGATCATCGGCACCAGCCCTGACGCCATTGACCGTGCCGAAGACCGCGAGCGCTTCCAGCAAATGGTTGAGCGTCTGAACCTGCGTCAGCCGCCGAACGCCACCGTGCGCAGCGAAGACGAAGCTGTCCGTGCTGCCGCGAAAATCGGTTATCCGCTGGTCGTGCGTCCGTCCTACGTACTGGGCGGCCGTGCGATGGAGATCGTCTACAAGGAAGACGAACTCAAGCGTTATCTGCGTGACGCGGTGCAAGTGTCCAACGACAGCCCGGTGCTGCTCGACCACTTCCTCAACTGCGCCATCGAAATGGATGTGGATGCGGTCTGCGACGGCAAAGACGTGGTGATCGGCGCGATCATGCAGCACATCGAACAGGCGGGCGTTCACTCCGGTGACTCCGCGTGCTCGCTGCCGCCGTACTCGCTGCCGGCGCACATCCAGGACGAAATGCGCGAACAGGTCAAGAAAATGGCCTTGGAACTGGGCGTTGTCGGCCTGATGAACGTGCAGCTGGCCTTGCAGGGCGAAGATATCTACGTCATCGAAGTCAACCCGCGCGCTTCGCGTACCGTGCCGTTCGTGTCCAAGTGCATCGGTGTTTCCCTGGCGATGATCGCTGCGCGCGTGATGGCCGGTAAGACTCTGAAAGAGATCGGCTTCACCAAGGAAATCATTCCAAACTTCTACAGCGTGAAAGAGGCGGTATTCCCGTTCGCCAAATTCCCTGGCGTTGACCCGATCCTCGGCCCAGAGATGAAGTCGACCGGTGAAGTGATGGGCGTCGGCGACACCTTCGGTGAAGCGTTCGCCAAGGCTCAGATGGGCGCCAGCGAAGTGCTGCCCACCGGCGGTACTGCGTTCATCAGCGTACGTGACGACGACAAGCCACTGGTTGCAGGCGTGGCCCGTGATCTGATCAACTTGGGTTTCGAAGTGGTTGCCACTGCCGGCACTGCCAAGCTGATCGAAGCCGCAGGCCTGAAAGTGCGCCGCGTAAACAAGGTGACCGAGGGTCGTCCGCACGTGGTCGACATGATCAAGAATGACGAAGTCACGCTGATCATCAACACCACCGAGGGTCGTCAGTCGATCGCCGATTCGTACTCCATTCGTCGCAATGCCCTGCAGCACAAGATCTACTGCACCACCACCATTGCTGCGGGCGAAGCGATCTGCGAAGCGCTGAAATTCGGTCCGGAAAAGACCGTGCGTCGCTTGCAGGATCTACACGCAGGATTGAAGGCATGAGCATAACCAAGTACCCAATGACTGTTCAGGGCGCTCGCGCCCTGGAAGAAGAACACGCTCACCTGACCAAGGTCGTCCGTCCGAAGCTCAGCCAGGACATCGGTACGGCCCGCGAGTTGGGTGACTTGAAGGAAAACGCTGAATACCATGCCGCGCGCGAACAGCAGGGCATGGTCGAGGCGCGGATCCGTGACATCGAAGGCCGGATTCAGAATCAGGTCGTCATCGATGTCACGACCATCCCGCACACGGGCAAGGTGATTTTCGGCACGACCGTTGAAATCGCCAATGTCGAGACGGATGAAAGCGTCACTTACCAGATCGTGGGTGAGGATGAAGCTGACTTCAAACTCGGCAAGATTTCGGTCGGCTCGCCGTTGGCCCGTGCCTTGATTGGCAAGGGAGAGGGTGACGTAGTCGCCGTCAAAACGCCAAGCGGCGTGATCGAGTACGAGATTGTCGAAGTTCGTCACATCTGAAAGAAGGCGTCCGCTGCATGCGGGCGCCATGCTTTGGCAGCTGGCCCAGATGCTTTGGGTTGGCGGGCTATGGCTGATCCATCTCGGTTTGCAGCCGGCCTTGGGCCAGATTGGCCTGGCGCCGCTGCTGATCGACGAAGTCGCCAGTGCGTTTGAAGTCCTGGTCGTGGGTTTCGCTGCAGTCTGCGTGATTTTTCAGGCTTTGGTGCTGGTACAGGCCGAGGGCCATGGCAGTCTATGGCGGGATTTTCGCGGGCAGGTGCTGATGATGGCGTTGTACGCGTGTGCGATGTATGTCGCCGTGCGTGTCGGCTGGCCGGATGCGCAGCGCTGGCAGGTGTTCAGTTATCTGGTGCTGGGGTTTTCCGGGCTGGTGCTGGTCATGCAGCCGGTGCCGGGCTGGAGTGGCAGGGTGCGCGAAGCACACCCTTGACCCTTGTCATCACTTGAAGCGATGAACGTTCGACAGCTGCTTGTTGACGCTGAAGTTCTTGCGATACACCAGTGCCATCTTGCCGATGACCTGTACCAGGTCCGCTTTGCCGACCTTGCACAGTTCTGCAATGTGCGCCAGGCGCGACTCGCGATCGAGGATGTTGAGCTTGATCTTGATCAGCTCGTGATCCGCCAGGGCGCGTTCGAGTTCGGCTAGCACACCTTCAGTCAGACCGTTGTCAGCCACAGTCAGAACTGGTTTCAGATGGTGGCCAATGGATTTGTACTGTTTCTTCTGCTCTGGAGTGAGCGGCATAATCTGACCCTTTCGTCTGGATTCTGTAAAATGGCGGCCATTTTACCCGAGGGTTCGTGGATCCGCCCAACTAATCACGACCCTTATCATCGAGGTGCCCAATGGCGCGTTCCAAGACAAGCCTTGGTTGGCTGAAAAGACATGTCAACGATCCCTATGTGAAGCAGGCGCAGAAGGATGGCTACCGCTCGCGTGCAAGTTACAAGCTTCTGGAAATCCAGGAAAAATACAAACTGATCCGTCCGGGCATGAGCGTTGTCGATCTGGGCGCGGCGCCCGGTGGCTGGTCGCAGGTCACCAGTCGACTGATCGGTGGTCAGGGACGTTTGATCGCCTCGGACATCCTGGAAATGGACAGCATTCCAGACGTCACCTTCATTCATGGGGACTTCACCGAGGACTCAGTACTTGGTCGAATCCTTGAGGCTGTCGGTAATTCGCAAGTGGACCTTGTGATTTCCGATATGGCCCCCAATATGAGTGGTACGCCTGAAGTGGATATGCCCAAGGCCATGTTCCTGTGCGAACTGGCACTGGACCTGGCGGAACGGATACTCAAGCCGGGTGGCAATTTCGTCATCAAGATTTTTCAGGGCGAAGGGTTTGATGTTTATTTGAAGGATGCCCGTCGCAAATTCGACAAGATCCAGATGATCAAGCCGGATTCTTCGCGTGGCAGCTCCCGCGAGCAATATATGCTGGCCTGGGGCTACCGTGGCAACGGCGAATAATGTGGTTTTTCAGCGGGGCGATAGCTTTTTCATATTTTGCCCCGCGTGCATAAACGAATATTGTGTAGAAAGTGTTTCACAAAGGGTTACAGACGGCGCCTGCCAGAGTTGTAGGTAATGTAGTAAGTTAAGCCGGTGAATATCATGCGAAGCGCGCGCCAGTAGCGGAGCTTGCTTCAGAGGGTAGTTAATTGAACGATATGGCAAAGAATCTGATCCTGTGGTTGATCATCGCGGCTGTCCTGGTGACGGTGATGAACAACTTCTCCAGCCCTAACGAGCCGCAGACCCTCAACTATTCCGACTTCATCCAGCAGGTCAAGGATGGCAAGGTCGAGCGCGTCGCCGTTGATGGTTATGTGATTACCGGCAAGCGCACCGATGGCGACAGCTTCAAGACCATTCGTCCGGCAATCCAGGACAATGGCCTGATCGGCGATCTGGTCGACAACCATGTCGTGGTTGAAGGCAAGCAGCCCGAGCAGCAAAGCATCTGGACGCAACTGCTGGTGGCCAGCTTCCCGATCCTGGTGATCATCGCGGTGTTCATGTTCTTCATGCGCCAGATGCAGGGCGGCGCCGGTGGCAAGGGCGGGCCGATGAGCTTCGGCAAGAGCAAGGCGCGCCTGCTCTCCGAAGATCAGGTGAAAACCACACTGGCTGACGTCGCCGGTTGCGACGAAGCCAAGGAAGAAGTCGGTGAACTGGTCGAGTTCCTGCGTGATCCGGGCAAATTCCAGCGTCTGGGCGGTCGCATTCCTCGCGGTGTGCTGATGGTCGGTCCTCCGGGTACCGGTAAAACCTTGCTGGCCAAGGCGATTGCCGGTGAAGCCAAGGTGCCGTTCTTCACCATTTCCGGTTCTGACTTCGTAGAAATGTTTGTCGGTGTCGGTGCCAGTCGTGTTCGTGACATGTTCGAGCAGGCGAAGAAGCACGCGCCGTGCATCATCTTCATCGACGAAATCGACGCCGTCGGTCGTCACCGTGGCGCCGGCATGGGCGGCGGTCACGACGAGCGTGAGCAGACTCTCAACCAGTTGCTGGTGGAGATGGATGGCTTCGAAATGAACGATGGCATCATTGTCATCGCTGCAACCAACCGTCCAGACGTACTCGATCCGGCACTGCTGCGTCCGGGCCGTTTCGACCGTCAGGTGGTGGTTGGCTTGCCAGACATCCGTGGTCGCGAGCAGATTCTCAAGGTCCACATGCGCAAGGTGCCAATGGGCGACGACGTTGCGCCGGCGGTGATCGCGCGTGGTACCCCGGGCTTCTCCGGTGCCGACCTGGCCAACCTGGTCAACGAAGCCTCGCTTTTTGCTGCACGCAGCGGCAAGCGCATCGTCGAGATGAAAGAGTTCGAACTGGCCAAAGACAAGATCATGATGGGCGCCGAGCGCAAATCGATGGTCATGTCCGAGAAAGAAAAACAGAACACCGCTTATCACGAAGCCGGCCATGCCATTGTGGGTCGAGTAGTGCCTGAGCATGATCCGGTTTACAAGGTCTCGATCATTCCGCGCGGTCGCGCGCTGGGTGTGACCATGTTCCTTCCGGAAGAAGATCGCTACAGCCTGTCCAAGCGTGCGCTGATCAGTCAGATCTGCTCACTGTATGGTGGTCGTATCGCTGAAGAAATGACCCTTGGCTTCGACGGCGTCACCACAGGTGCCTCCAACGACATCATGCGTGCCAGCCAGATCGCACGGAACATGGTGACCAAGTGGGGGCTGTCGGAAAAACTCGGTCCGTTGATGTATGCAGAAGAGGAAGGTGAAGTGTTCCTCGGTCGCGGCGGCGGTGGTCAGGCAGCGAGCTTCTCGGGTGAGACTGCCAAGTTGATCGACTCCGAAGTGCGCAGCATCATCGATCACTGCTACGGCACCGCCAAGCAGATCCTGACCGACAATCGCGACAAGCTCGATGCGATGGCCGATGCGCTGATGAAGTACGAAACGATCGACGCTGAGCAGATCGATGACATCATGGCGGGGCGTACACCTCGCGAGCCGCGCGACTGGACAGGTGGCACGGGTACTCCGCCACCACCAGTAGTCCGTGACGAGCGTCCGGAAACACCGATTGGCGGTCCGGCTGCTGACGTTTAAGGCTTGAAATGACTTCTGTACAGTCCCTGACCCGGTTGCCTTGCGGCAACCGGGTTCTTGATTTGGCCCGGACACATGTCATGGGCATTCTCAATGTCACCCCCGATTCCTTTTCCGATGGCGGCCAATACAGCCAGCTGGACGCTGCATTGCGTCACGCTGAAGCCATGGTGGCTGCCGGCGCGACGCTGATCGATGTCGGTGGCGAATCCACGCGCCCAGGTGCAAGAGCGGTGTCACCGCTGGAAGAGCTTGAGCGCGTGGCGCCGATCGTCGAGCTGATCAATCGCGAGCTCGACGTGATCATTTCGGTCGATACCTCGACGCCAGCGGTCATGCGCGAAACTGCGCGACTCGGCGCTGGCCTGATCAATGATGTCCGTTCGCTGCAGCGCGATGGTGCCCTGGACGCAGCGGCGGCGACCGGTTTGCCGGTGTGTCTGATGCACATGCTCGGCGAGCCTGGAAACATGCAGGACAACCCGCAGTATCAGGATGTGACTCGCGAAGTGGGTGAGTTTCTCGCCGAGCGCATGGCGCAGTGTGCGGCGGCCGGCATCCCTGCCGAGCGCATCATTCTCGATCCCGGTTTCGGTTTCGCCAAAACCCTGCAGCACAATCTAAGCTTGTTCAAACACATGGAAGCCCTGCATGCGTTGGGCAGGCCGTTGCTTGTGGGTGTTTCGCGAAAGAGCATGATCGGGCAGGCCTTGAATCGTCCCGTGGGCGAGCGTCTTCATGGCGGTCTGGCCCTTGCTGCGCTGGCATCGGTAAAAGGTGCGTGTATATTGCGCGTCCATGATGTGGCGGAAACGGTAGATGTGGTGCGGATGATCACGGCCGTAGAATCAGCCGAATAAGAATGATGGAGCGTTTATGAGCAAAAAATACTTTGGTACCGACGGCATTCGTGGCCGGGTCGGTGTGTACCCGATCACTCCTGACTTCATGCTCAAGCTCGGCTGGGCCGCCGGCATGGCGTTCCGCAAGATGGGCGCCTGCAAGGTGCTGGTCGGCAAGGACACGCGTATTTCCGGATACATGTTCGAATCGGCTCTCGAGGCCGGCCTGACATCGGCAGGCGCCGATGTGATGTTGCTCGGTCCGATGCCGACCCCGGCGATTGCCTATCTGTCGCGCACATTCCAGGCTGAGGCCGGGATCGTGATCAGTGCATCGCACAATCCGCACGACGACAACGGCATCAAGTTCTTCTCCGGCAAAGGCACCAAGCTGCCGGATGAGTTGGAGTTGATGATCGAAGAGTTGCTCGACGCGCCGATGACAGTGGTTGAGTCGAGCAAGATCGGTAAAGTGTCGCGAATCAACGATGCGTCCGGTCGTTACATCGAATTCTGCAAAAGCAGTGTGCCAACCGGCACCAGTTTTTCCGGTCTGAAGATTGTCATCGATTGCGCACACGGCGCGACCTATAAGGTTGCGCCAAGCGTGTTCCGCGAGTTGGGCGCAGAAGTGACCGTGCTGTCGGCGCAGCCTAACGGTCTGAACATCAACGATAACTGCGGCTCGACCCACATGGGGCCGTTGCAGGCTGCGGTGCTGGCTGAGCACGCGGATCTGGGCATCGCATTCGATGGTGATGGTGATCGCGTTCTGATGGTCGATCACACCGGCGCCATTGTCGATGGCGACGATTTGCTGTTCATCATCGCACGTGACCTGCATGAGCGCGGCAAGTTGCAGGGCGGCGTGGTTGGTACCTTGATGAGTAATCTGGGTCTTGAGCTGGCGCTTGCCGATCTGTCCATCCCGTTTATCCGGGCCAATGTCGGTGACCGCTATGTAATCGCCGAGCTGCTGGAGCGCAACTGGCTGGTGGGTGGCGAGAATTCGGGGCATGTTGTCTGCTTCAATCACACCACGACCGGTGATGCGATCATTGCCGCCTTGCAGGTACTGATGGCGTTGAAGAGCCGTAATGAAGGTCTGGCGCAAACCCGTCAGGCGCTGCGCAAGTGTCCTCAGGTGCTGATCAACGTGCGTTTCGGTGGTGGCGAAAGCCCGCTGGAGCACCCTGCTGTCAAAGAAGCGAGTGCGCGTGTAACCCAGGCAATGGCCGGTCGTGGTCGAGTGCTTTTGCGCAAGTCGGGAACAGAGCCTTTGGTGCGCGTAATGGTCGAAGGCGAGGACGAAACTCAGGTTCGCGGCTATGCCGAAGAACTGGCAAAACTGGTAACTGAAGTTTCTGCCTGATTCGGCTTGCCAGCCTTCATTCTCTTGGGTAACATCTGCGCCCACTTTGACCGACGAGGTACAGCATGCGTCGCCCTATGGTAGCTGGTAACTGGAAGATGCACGGTACCCGCGCCAGCGTCGCTGAGCTGATCAACGGCCTTCGTCATCTGGCCTTGCCAAGCGGTGTTGATGTTGCGGTATTCCCGCCTTGCTTGCATATCAATCAAGTGATTGATGGCTTGAAAGGCAAGTCGATTTCGGTCGGCGCGCAGAATTCTGCGGTGGAAGCCATGCAAGGTGCACTGACCGGTGAGATTGCTCCCAGTCAGTTGGTGGATGCAGGTTGTTCCCTGGTGCTTGTCGGGCACTCCGAACGCCGCCAGATAATGGGCGAGCGCGACGGGATGCTGAATCGCAAGTTCGCAGCGGCACAGGCATGCAGCTTGATTCCGGTGTTGTGTGTAGGGGAAACCCTCGAGCAACGTGAAGCCGGTAAAACTCTTGAGGTTGTCGGGCGTCAGCTGGGCAGCATCATCGAGGAGCTGGGTGTCGGTGCCTTTGCCAAGGCAGTCATTGCTTACGAGCCTGTCTGGGCCATTGGTACCGGACTGACTGCAACTCCGCAACAGGCTCAGGATGTGCATAAAGCCATTCGCGAGCAGTTGGCGGCAGAGAATTCTGAAGTCGCACGAGGTGTGCGGCTTCTATACGGCGGCAGCGTGAAGGCGGCCAATGCGGCCGAACTGTTCGGCATGCCGGATATCGATGGGGGGCTCATTGGTGGAGCTTCCCTGAATGCAGATGAGTTCGGTGCGATCTGTCGCGCCGCGGGAAACTGAGAAAATGCTGGAAACAGTCGTAGTCGTTTTTCATCTGCTGGGTGCATTGGGCGTAGTTGCTCTGGTTTTGCTGCAGCAGGGTAAGGGTGCGGACGCTGGCGCGTCTTTCGGAGCAGGTGCTTCAAATACTGTGTTCGGAAGCCAAGGTTCCTCTACCTTTCTTAGTAAGTTTACTGCTATACTTGCCGCCGGTTTCTTCATAACCAGCTTGGGGTTAGGTTACTTTGCTAAAGAGAAGGCTCATCAGCTGACTCAAGCAGGTTTGCCAGATCCAGCAGTGTTGGAAGTGCCTAAGCAACAACAACCGGCTTCTGATGATGTCCCGGTGCTTCAAGAGCAAAGGTCGGCTACTCCAGCGACTGACGTACCTCCAGCTCAAGAGCAGAAGTAAGAAGGGTTTCAAACGTAGTTTTGCCGAGGTGGTGGAATTGGTAGACACGCAACCTTGAGGTGGTTGTGCCCATAGGGTGTAGGGGTTCGAGTCCCCTTCTCGGTACCAATTAGTCAGGAGAGCCCGCTGTTGCGGGCTTTCTTGCAGGTGGAAGGTTACATTGACCCTATAAGGGATCGGTCGTATACTTCCGCCCCAGCTTTGTCGCGGGGTGGAGCAGTCTGGTAGCTCGTCGGGCTCATAACCCGAAGGTCGTCGGTTCAAATCCGGCCCCCGCAACCAGTTTAAGGAGCCCCTTTTCAGGGGCTTTTTGTTAGCTGGACACTTTCAACGCCGCTGTTCGACGGCGTTTCAAGGATGGGCGTTATGCCCATTTTTTTATTTTGCAAAGCATGCACATATCATGCACTAGGGGGTTCAGGTGTCGAGCAAGCTAGAAGAGTTGCAGGCCTTGCTGGCCCCGGTGGTCGTGGCCCTGGGCTATGAATGCTGGGGTATCGAGTTTTCGGCTCAGGGTCGGCACTCGATGTTGCGCGTTTATATCGATAAAGAGGGCGGCGTGCTGGTGGACGATTGCGCCATTGTCAGCCGTCAGATCAGCGGTGTACTGGATGTTGAAGATCCGATCGCCGTTGAATACACCCTTGAAGTTTCCTCGCCAGGCATGGAGCGCCCACTGTTCACTCTTGAGCAGTTCGCCCAGTTCGTTGGTGAACAAGTGAAGATCAAGCTGCGCTCGCCTTTTGAAGGTCGACGCAACTTTCAGGGCCTTCTGCGCGGTGTAGAAGAGCAGGACGTCGTGGTGCAGGTAGATGACCATGAATTCCTGTTGCCGATCGATATGATCGACAAGGCCAACATTATTCCCAGTTTTGACTGAGACGCGGATCCCGCGGATCCAATGGCTTGCGAAAGGCGAGGCGTACGATGAGCAAAGAAGTACTGCTGGTTGTTGAGTCGGTATCCAATGAAAAGGGCGTACCGGCAAGCGTAATTTTTGAAGCGCTGGAGCTGGCTCTGGCCACTGCTACCAAAAAGCGTTTTGAAGACGAAGTTGACCTGCGTGTGGAAATTAACCGCCACACCGGTTCTTACGAGACTTTCCGTCGCTGGACGGTCGTTGAAGAGGATGATCTCGACGATCCGGCCATCGAAACCTGGCCAAGCAAGGTTGCCGAAACGCATCCGGGTGCCAAGGTCGGCGACGTCGTCGAAGAAAAAATTGAATCCATCGAGTTCGGCCGCATCGCTGCACAGACTGCCAAGCAGGTCATCGTGCAGAAAGTTCGCGAAGCCGAGCGCGCTCAAGTGGTTGACGCCTA
The DNA here is from genome assembly GCF_055484735.1 of Pseudomonas sp. 15C. Lineage (NCBI taxonomy): Bacteria > Pseudomonadati > Pseudomonadota > Gammaproteobacteria > Pseudomonadales > Pseudomonadaceae > Pseudomonas > Pseudomonas sp. 15C. The sequence continues at coordinate 90,686 of NZ_JBUDGD010000006.1, forward strand.
TCGCGAGCGCCTGGGAGAAATCATCTCCGGCACCGTGAAAAAAGTTACCCGCGACAACGTGATCGTCGATCTGGGCAACAACGCTGAAGCGTTGCTGGCCCGCGAAGACATCATCTCTCGCGAAACCTTCCGTGTCGGCGTGCGTCTGCGTGCGCTGCTCAAGGAAATCCGCACCGAGAACCGCGGCCCGCAGCTGATCCTGTCGCGTACCGCGCCGGAAATGCTGATCGAGCTGTTCCGCATCGAAGTGCCGGAGATTGCCGAAGGCCTCATCGAAGTCATGGCAGCGTCCCGTGATCCGGGTTCGCGCGCCAAGATCGCCGTTCGCTCCAAGGACAAACGCATCGACCCGCAGGGCGCTTGCATCGGTATGCGCGGTTCGCGCGTCCAGGCAGTGTCGGGCGAGTTGGGCGGCGAGCGTGTTGACATCGTGCTGTGGGACGATAACCCGGCCCAGTTCGTGATCAACGCCATGTCCCCGGCCGAGGTTGCGGCAATTATTGTCGACGAGGATGCCCATGCCATGGACATCGCCGTTGGCGCAGATAACCTGGCTCAGGCCATTGGTCGCGGTGGTCAGAACGTGCGTCTGGCCAGCCAGTTGACTGGCTGGACCCTGAACGTGATGACCGAATCGGACATCCAGGCCAAGCAGCAAGCGGAAACCGGCGACATCCTGCGCAACTTCATCGATGAGCTGGAAGTCGACGAAGAGCTGGCGCAGGTGCTGGTTGACGAAGGCTTCACCAGCCTGGAAGAGATTGCCTACGTACCGGTGGAGGAGATGCTCAACATCGACGGCTTCGACGAGGATATCGTCGACGAGCTTCGCGCTCGTGCCAAGGATCGTTTGTTGACCAAAGCCATCGCTACTGAGGAAAAGCTGGCAGACGCCCATCCGGCCGAAGACCTGCTCTCGCTTGAGGGCATGGACAAGGATTTGGCGATGGAACTGGCGGTGCGCGGCGTAATTACCCGCGAAGACCTGGCCGAGCAGTCTATTGACGACCTGCTCGACATCGACGGCATTGACGATGATCGTGCCGGCAAGTTGATCATGGCCGCCCGAGCCCACTGGTTCGAGTAATTAGGCGCGGCCTGAGGAGAGAAGTGCATGACGCAAGTCACGGTGAAACAACTGGCCGATGAGGTCAAAACACCGGTAGAGCGCCTGTTGCAGCAGATGCGTGAGGCAGGTCTGCCGCACACCGCCGCCGACGAAAATGTGACTGACAGTGAGAAGCAGTCCCTGCTGACTCACTTGAAAAGCAGCCACAAGGCGAAAGTGGAAGAACCACGCAAGATCACGCTGCAGCGTAAAACCACCAGCACCCTGCGGGTGGCTGGTAGCAAGAGCATCAGCGTAGAAGTTCGCAAGAAGAAAGTTTTCGTACAGCGCAGCCCGGAAGAAATCGAAGCCGAGCGCAAGCGTGAACTGGATGAGCGTCGCGCAGTAGAAAATGCTGCCCGTCAGAAGGCTGAAGAAGAAGCCAAGCAGCGCGCCGAAGAAGAAGCGCGTCGCCAGCCTGCTGCTGCGCAAACCGCTGCCAGCGACGCCGTTGCGGCACCGGCTGCCGTGGCCGAGCCTGTGCGCGAAAGCGCGCCGGTGGCTGCTGCTCCAGCGCCGTCTGCTGACGTTCGCAACAAGCAGAACGAACAGCGCCGTCCGGACAAACCGCGTGCCGACGACAACAATCGTCGCAGCGGCGGTGGTGATGGCGAGCGTAAAAACGCTCCGCATCGCGCATCGGTCAAGGAAAAAGCCCCGGCTCCACGCGTGGCGCCACGCACTACCGACGAAGAAAGCGATGGCTTCCGTCGCGGCGGTCGCGGCAAGGCCAAGCTGAAGAAGCGCAACGCCCACGGTTTCCAGAGCCCTACTGGCCCTGTCGTGCGTGATGTGCAGATCGGTGAGACCATCACGGTTGGCGATCTGGCCAATCAGATGTCGGTCAAAGCGGCTGAAATCATCAAGTTCATGTTCAAACTGGGTACCCCAGCGACCATCAACCAGGTGCTTGATCAGGAAACTGCTCAACTGGTAGCCGAAGAACTGGGCCACAAAGTGACCCTGGTCAGCGACACCGCCCTGGAAGACTCCCTGGCCGAGTCCCTGAAGTTTGAAGGTGAGTCGTTCTCCCGTGCTCCTGTCGTGACCGTAATGGGCCACGTTGACCACGGCAAGACGTCCCTGCTCGACTACATCCGTCGTGCCAAGGTAGCTGCTGGCGAAGCCGGCGGTATCACCCAGCACATCGGTGCGTACCACGTTGAGACTGATCGCGGCATGGTCACCTTCCTCGACACCCCGGGTCACGCTGCGTTTACCGCAATGCGTGCCCGTGGTGCCAAGGCGACCGACATCGTGATCCTCGTGGTTGCAGCCGACGACGGTGTGATGCCGCAAACCATCGAAGCAGTCCAGCATGCCCAGGCAGCTGGCGTGCCTCTGGTGGTTGCGGTGAACAAGATCGACAAGCCGGGCGCCGATCTCGATCGCATCCGCAGCGAACTGTCGGTTCACGGCGTGACCTCCGAAGATTGGGGTGGCGACACACCATTCGTTCCGGTATCCGCGAAAATGGGTACTGGCGTGGACGAGCTGCTTGAAGCCGTCCTGCTGCAGGCCGAAGTTCTCGAACTGAAAGCGACTCCATCGGCTCCTGGCCGTGGTGTGGTGGTTGAATCGCGTCTCGACAAAGGTCGTGGCCCGGTAGCCACCGTGCTGGTTCAGGACGGCACCCTGCGCCAAGGCGACATGGTTCTGGTCGGTTCGAACTATGGCCGCGTGCGTGCCATGCTCGACGAGAACGGCAAGCCGATCAAGGAAGCCGGTCCTTCCATCCCTGTCGAGATCCTCGGCCTGGACGGTACCCCGGACGCTGGCGACGAGATGAGCGTGGTTGCCGACGAGAAGAAGGCCCGTGAAGTGGCTCTGTTCCGTCAAGGCAAGTTCCGCGAAGTCAAACTGGCTCGCGCTCACGCCGGCAAGCTGGAAAACATCTTCGAAAACATGGGTCAGGCCGAGAAGAAGACGCTCAACATCGTCCTCAAATCCGACGTCCGTGGTTCGCTGGAAGCGTTGAACGGTGCCTTGAATGGCCTGGGCAACGACGAAGTTCAAGTGCGCGTAGTGGGCGGCGGCGTCGGTGGTATCACCGAATCCGATGCCAACCTGGCACTGGCTTCCAACGCTGTACTGTTCGGCTTCAACGTGCGTGCCGATGCTGGCGCACGGAAGATCGTCGAGCAGGAAGGTCTGGACATGCGTTACTACAACGTGATCTACGACATCATCGAAGACGTCAAGAAAGCCCTGACCGGCATGCTCGGCAGCGATGTTCGCGAGAACATCCTGGGTGTGGCCGAAGTGCGTGACGTGTTCCGTTCGCCGAAGTTTGGCGCGATCGCCGGTTGCATGGTGATCGAAGGTGTTGTGCACCGTAACCGTCCGATCCGTGTACTGCGTGAAGACATCGTTATCTTCGAAGGCGAGCTGGAATCCCTGCGCCGCTTCAAGGATGACGCTTCCGAAGTACGTGCCGGCATGGAATGCGGTATCGGCGTGAAGAGCTACAACGACGTCAAAGTCGGCGACAAGATCGAAGTCTTCGAGAAGGTTCAGGTTGCTCGCAGCCTCTGACTCGCGCACTTCAAGGGCCACGATGCGCCGTAGCATGCAAATGCGCGGTGCAGCGTCCGGACTCTAAACGCAACGCCCGGTCTGGCATTTGTCAGGCCGGGCGTTTGCCGCTTTCAGACCTTGCGGGTTTCACCGCTGGGCAGTAACAGGTAACAAATCATGGCAAAAGAATACAGCCGTACCCAACGTATCGGCGATCAGATGCAGCGCGAGCTGGCTCAACTGATCCGTCGCGAAGTCAAAGACCCACGCGTGGGTCTGGTCACCATTACCGCAGTGGAAGTCTCCCGTGACGTCGGTCACGCGAAGATCTTCATCACCGTGATGGGGCAGGACAACGCCGAAGACATCGCGCAAAGCATCAAGGTGCTGAATGCCGCCGCAGGTTTCCTGCGCATGCAACTGGCGCGTGAAATGAAGCTGCGCAGCGTGCCGCAATTGCACTTCCACTACGACGAATCCGTCGTGCGTGGCGCGCATTTGTCGGCGTTGATCGAGCGCGCCGTGGCTGAAGACAATCAGCACGTCGCGGCGCCTGCACCTGAAGACACCAAGGAGTAACTCGGTGGCTCAGGTCAAACGTATCCGTCGTAACGTCAGCGGCATCATCTTGCTCGACAAGCCGCTGGGGTTTACCTCCAACGCCGCGTTGCAGAAGGTGCGCTGGCTGCTCAATGCCGAGAAGGCCGGTCACACCGGCAGCCTCGACCCGCTGGCCACCGGTGTGCTGCCGTTGTGCTTCGGCGAAGCGACCAAGTTCTCGCAGTACCTGCTCGATTCCGACAAGGGTTACGAAACCCTGGCGCAACTGGGCAAGACCACCACCACGGCGGATGCCGAAGGTGAGGTTTTGCAGGAGCGCCCGGTGACCGTTGGTCGCGCCGATGTCGAAGCGGTTTTGCCGAAATTTCGCGGTCAAATCAGTCAGATACCGCCGATGTACTCGGCGCTCAAGCGTGATGGCCAGCCGCTGTACAAGCTGGCCCGTGCAGGCGAAGTAGTGGAGCGCGAACCGCGTTCTGTTACTATTGCGCGCTTGGAATTGCTGGCCTTCGAAGGCGATACTGCGCGTCTTGCGGTGGACTGCAGCAAGGGCACCTATATCCGCACCCTGGTGGAGGATATTGGTGAGCAACTCGGTTGTGGTGCGTACGTCGCAGAATTGCGCCGTACCCAGGCCGGGCCTTTCACCCTCGCGCAGACGGTGACCCTCGAAGAGCTGGAAGCGGTACATGCCGAAGGCGGCAACGAAGCGGTCGATCGTTTCCTGATGCCATCGGACAGCGGCCTGCAGGATTGGCCGTTGCTGCATTTCTCGGAAGCGAGCGCGTTCTACTGGCTCAACGGCCAGCCGGTACGTGCCCCGGATGCTCCGAAGTTCGGCATGGTACGGGTACAGGATCACAATGGTCGCTTCATCGGCATCGGTGAAGTGAGCGAAGACGGGCGCATTGCGCCACGTCGTTTGATTCGGTCGGAATGACCGGAGCCGGCCTGCGTCACAGCAGGTCGGCGAGTGTGGCTGTCAACAGGCACGGTCACGACTCATTTATAGATACAGGGATTTGTCCCTGGCCTGTTGAAACTGTTTTTTTGAAACAGTTTCCTGATAAGGAAGGATTGCCTCATGGCTCTCGACGTTCAAGAAAAAGCTCAAATCGTTGCTGACTACCAGCAAGCTGTTGGTGACACTGGTTCGCCAGAAGTGCAAGTTGCACTGCTGACCGCCAACATCAACAAACTGCAAGGTCACTTCAAGGCCAACGGTAAAGATCACCACTCCCGTCGTGGTCTGATCCGCATGGTAAACCAGCGTCGCAAGCTGCTGGACTACCTGAAAGGCAAGGACGTGAGCCGGTACGCCGCTCTGATCGCTCGCCTGGGTCTGCGTCGCTAATCAGCGATTGCGCTATGAGGTTGGTTGTCTGCAAGTCGTCAGCGGTTCGCCGCTGGCGCCTTGCAGGCTCCCAGCCTCAAGTTTTATCTGCGGCATGGCTTTACCTGTAGCACCCGGACAATCCACATCGGGCCGATTCCCGAGATTGCCCAAGAATTCGCAAGAAACCGTTTCCCCCAAGAGCCACAAAGAAGGTAGGACACCGTGAACCCGGTAATCAAAAAATTCCAGTTCGGTCAGTCGACCGTTACCCTCGAGACTGGCCGTATCGCCCGTCAGGCCTCCGGCGCAGTGCTGGTCACCGTTGACGACGACGTCAGCGTATTGGTGACCGTTGTCGGTGCCAAGCAAGCCGATCCGGGCAAGGGCTTTTTCCCTCTGTCCGTTCACTACCAGGAAAAGACTTACGCTGCCGGTAAGATCCCTGGCGGTTTCTTCAAGCGTGAAGGCCGTCCTTCCGAGAAAGAAACCCTGACTTCCCGACTGATCGACCGTCCGATCCGTCCGCTGTTTCCTGAAGGCTTCATGAACGAAGTGCAGGTTGTCTGCACCGTCGTTTCCACCAGCAAGAAGACCGATCCGGACATCGCTGCGATGATCGGTACCTCGGCTGCCCTGGCCATCTCCGGCATTCCATTCGACGGCCCGATCGGCGCCGCGCGCGTGGCTTTCCATGAAAGCACCGGCTACCTGCTGAACCCGACTTACGAACAGCAAGCCGCTTCGAGCCTGGACATGGTCGTTGCCGGTACTTCCGACGCCGTGCTGATGGTTGAATCGGAAGCCAAAGAGCTGACCGAAGACCAGATGCTGGGCGCGGTACTGTTTGCCCACGACGAGTTCCAGGTGGTGATCAACGCTGTCAAGGAACTGGCCGCTGAAGCTGCCAAGCCAACCTGGAACTGGGCTCCACAGCCTGAAGCCACCGAACTGCTGGGCGCTATCCGTGCCGAGTTCGGCGACGCGATCTCCCAGGCTTACACCATCACCATCAAGGCCGACCGCTATGCGCGTCTGGGCGAGTTGCGTGACCAGGTGGTTGCCAAGCTGTCCGGCGAAGAAGGCCAGCCTTCGGCTGCTGAAGTCAAAGCTGCTTTCGGCGAAATCGAATACCGCACCGTTCGCGAAAACATCGTCAACGGCAAGCCACGTATCGACGGCCGCGACACCCGCACCGTACGTCCGCTGAACATCGAAGTCGGCGTTCTGCCAAAAACTCACGGTTCGGCACTGTTCACCCGTGGCGAAACCCAGGCGCTGGTCGTTGCAACACTGGGCACCGCCCGTGACGCACAACTGCTGGACACCCTGGAAGGCGAGAAAAAAGACCCGTTCATGCTGCACTACAACTTCCCGCCGTTCTCGGTAGGCGAGTGTGGTCGCATGGGTGGCGCTGGTCGTCGCGAAATCGGTCACGGCCGTTTGGCCCGTCGTTCGGTTTCGGCCATGCTGCCAGCCGCTGACGTGTTCCCGTACACCATCCGTGTGGTTTCGGAAATCACCGAATCCAACGGTTCGAGCTCGATGGCTTCCGTCTGCGGCGCTTCCCTGGCTCTGATGGACGCCGGTGTACCGATGAAGGCGCCGGTTGCCGGTATCGCCATGGGTCTGGTTAAAGAAGGCGAGAAGTTCGCCGTCCTGACCGACATCCTCGGTGACGAAGACCACCTCGGCGACATGGACTTCAAAGTAGCCGGTACCGCCAAAGGCGTGACCGCGCTGCAGATGGACATCAAGATCAAGGGCATCACCGAAGAGATCATGGAGATCGCTCTGGGCCAGGCCCTGGAAGCGCGCCTGAACATCCTCGGTCAGATGAACCAGATCATCGGTCAGTCGCGTACCGAGCTGTCGGCCAACGCACCGACCATGATCGCGATGAAGATCGACACCGACAAGATCCGTGACGTCATCGGTAAAGGTGGCGCGACCATCCGTGCGATCTGCGAAGAAACCAAGGCTTCGATCGACATCGAAGACGACGGTTCGATCAAGATCTTCGGCGAAACCAAGGAAGCTGCAGAAGCGGCTCGTCAGCGCGTTCTGGGTATCACCGCCGAAGCCGAGATCGGCAAGATCTACGTCGGCAAGGTTGAGCGCATCGTCGACTTCGGCGCGTTCGTCAACATCCTGCCGGGCAAGGACGGTCTGGTGCACATCTCGATGCTGAGCGACGCTCGCGTAGAGAAAGTCACCGACATTCTGAAAGAAGGCCAGGAAGTGGAAGTGCTGGTACTGGACGTGGACAACCGCGGCCGTATCAAGCTGTCCATTAAAGACGTGGCAGCTGCCAAGGCTTCGGGCGTTTAATCACCCCCTGCCTGTAGCGCAATGAAAATGCCCCACCGTGCAAACGGCGGGGCATTTTTTTGCCCGCGAAATACCCGGACATTCTGCGAAGTTGCCGGACCACAAGAGCGGTGCTAGTTTTAGCGCACCGCCCGTGTAGCTCAGCCGGTAGAGCAGCGCACTCGTAACGCGAAGGTCGCAGGTTCGATTCCTGTCTCGGGCACCATCCTCGCTTATTTCACCTTGCGGCTCAGATCCTCGACGGTACGTTTGAGCTGATCCATGGCTCGATCCTGATCGTTGACCTTCTGCTTCAAGCTGGAAATCTCGCTGCTGCTGGAATTGGAACTGGAGCCGCTGTTGCGCTTGAGGTCTTCAACCTGACGGCCAAGGGATTCGAGTTCACGGTCCTGTTCCTTGACCTTGTTCTTCAGTTCGTCCAGCTCCCTGCCGCTGGAGCTTGAGCTGGAACCGCCGCTGCGCTTGAGCTCTTCGATCTGCTGTGATTGATCTTTGAGGGTATCGCGCATCTTTTGCAACTCATCGATGCTGATATCGCTTTTGATCACGACGGTCTTGCCATAGTCGTTGTGGATCAGTGAAACCTTGTCGCCATAGGACGGGCTGCTGGAACTCAGCTCAACGGCCATGGCGCTGGCCGGCAGGGCCAGGGCAGCAATCAAAGCGGTAGTGGAGACAACAGCGGAGATTTTCGAGAAGCTGCGCATCACTGGTTTTCCTTGTGAACAGCGTAAGTGAGTGCCGATGTGGCACATCGCTATGACTCGAGATCGGCATTTATGTTCCGCAAGTCAGCTTTTTGTGCGAGAGATGTAAAGAGCCGTGTAATTCGTCATGCAAACGTCCTATATTCGGTGCCTGCATGAGCATCGCTTAGCAGTTTTCAGATGATCCCGAATGGTTCCGAAGGCCGGCCAAGCCGCGTCAGAGAGATCCTTGATGATCCAGATCCATCCTCCATTCCCAGATCAACGAGAACGCCATGACTGAATTAACTCAAGAGCAGCGTCACCAACAAGCGCTGGAACAATACCTTCTGGACGTGCCCGATCTGAAGGAAGAGATCAAGGACCTGAGTCCCGATGATCAGAAAGACCAGATTCAGTGGGCCTTTGAAGACGAAGCCGAGGCTCAGGGCTTGCAGCCTTGGGAGTTGACGCTCAAGTACACGAGCACGCCGGAAGAGTTCGAGGCCCAACGCCTCGTACTGCATAAAGAGGCGGCTGAAGTATTGGGTGTCGAATGGGATGAGTACTGCGAGATGAACAACCTCGTCGTCTAAAAGCAGCTACAAGTTTCAAGCGGCAAGCTACAAGTCAAAGCAAAAGCGCTGTGGCTTGTAGCTTGAAACTTGCCGCTGCTGTTAGAGGCTGAGGCGCATCGACAGGTCCACTGCTTTCACATCCTTGGTCATCGCACCAATCGAGATGTAATCCACCCCGGTTTCGGCGATCGGCAGCAGCGTGCTTTCGTTGATGCCGCCGCTGGCTTCCAGCTTGGCTTTGCCGCCGTTCAGGCGCACGGCTTCGCGCATGTCGTCGAGGCTCAGTTCATCGAGCATGATGATGTCGGCGCCGGCATCCAGTGCTTCTTTCAATTCCTGCAGACTTTCCACTTCGATCTCGACCGGTTTGCCCGGGGCGATCTTGTGCGCGGCGACGACGGCTTCGGTGATGCCGCCGCTGGCAGCAATATGGTTTTCCTTGATCAGGAACGCGTCGTACAGACCGATGCGGTGGTTATGGCAGCCGCCACAGGTCACGGCGTATTTCTGCGCCAGACGCAGGCCCGGCAGGGTTTTGCGCGTGTCGAGCAACTTGACCTCGGTTTGCCCGACGAAATCGGCCAGGTACTGCGCGCGCGTCGCCACGCCGGAGAGCAGTTGCAAAAAATTCAGCGCGCTGCGTTCACCGGTCAGCAGCGAACGCGCCGGGCCTTCCAGATGGAACAGCGGCTGATTGGGTTTGACCCGTTCGCCATCGATCACTTGCCAATGCACGGCGACGCGCGGATCGAGCTGACGAAATACCGCATCGACCCACGCCGTGCCGCAAATGACGGCGTCGTCACGGGTAATGATGGTGGCTTTGGCCAGACGTTCGGCCGGGATCAGTTGTGCGGTGATGTCGCCGCTGCCGACGTCTTCGAGCAACGCACGGCGCACGTTGGCTTCGATTTCGGCGGTCAGATCGGCGAGACGTAGATTCGGCATAACGGGCTCCACAAACAAAGTGGCCCGATTATAGGGGTACGGCGCGAGCCAACCCAAGGTGAGAACAGGCGTGCCGGCCTGCAGCCGGTCGATTTTCTTTGAGCAAACCGGCGATATCGTGGTCATTGAAGGGGCGTTGCTAGGGGAAACCCTGACGGCTATGGCGCGGGTGACACGTTATGAAAGATAATCCGCCTTGCATTTGACGTCATGGCATTGACGTCTGATGTCGCCAGAATGGGCTGGGACTTGTGGGAGCGAGCCCGCTCGCGAATGCATTTTTTCAGTGACATTGATGCGGCTGACACACCGCCATCGCGCGCAGGCTCGCTCCCACAGGGGATCGGGGTTACTTGATCGAACGAATCACCGTTTCAGGAGGCTTGGATGCACAGCGACGGAAAAGTAGTGCCTTTGCACAAGGCTGCTATCGATCAGGCGAATCACTCGCCGCTCGCCCGCCTGCCGGTGATTCTGCTTCAGGTCCGCGACAAGGCCGCCCAGCAATTGCGCCACGGTTTGCAGGAGCTGTTCGATAACGCCGATGACACCCTGTTCGAAATGGCCGATCGGGCGCGCAACGATGTCGAGCAGAACATCTTTTTCGAAGCCATGCGTGACCTGCGCCTCAAGCGCAAACACATCGAACGCGGCTTTCTCGAACTGTTTTTCGAAGCCTTCGTCGGCCTGACTCAATACGACCCCACCCAGAATGCCTTGCCGCGCACGCTGCTGTTCGACGAGGCGGCGCCGCGCACCGACGACATGGAGCGCAGCGTGGCGATCGAGACCATGGTCCGTCGCGTGCTCAAGCGTGACGGCTTCGCCCTCGATCAGTTGACGGCGCGGCTCAACGCGTTGCTCGGCAAGACCCTCGACGATCAACACAACCCCCTCGGCCCGGCGCTGCTTTGCGAATTCTTCCTGCAGGCCGGACGCAATCTGGGCGTGGAAATCAAGGTCAAGCTGATCCTGCTCAAGCTGTTCGAACGCTATGTCCTGGCCGAAACCGAGCAGTTGTACGCCGAAGCCAATCAACTGCTGCTCGCCACCGGCGTGCTGCCGGAACTGAAACCAGCGCCGGCGCGGCGTGCGCTGGATCGAGCGGCCGCCCAGGTCGAGCGCGACGAGCGTGAAGATTCGCCGCCCGCCGATGACGATGTGCAGGAAGTCTTCGCCGCGTTGCAGCAGTTGCTCGTGCAGGTACGTGGCACGGTCGCGCCAACCCTGGAGCCGAGTGTCGCGGCGCAACCGATCTCCACCCGCGACTTGCTGCGGCTGCTCTCGCATCTGCAACACTACGTGCCGGCGCTGGCAACTCAGGATGATTTCGACCTGCGCAATCAGCTCGAACAATTGCTGACGCGGGTCAGTGTCAGGAGTGGCAAGTCGCGGATCGTCGGCGATGCGGATGAAGACGTGATCAACCTGATCGCCATGGTTTTCGACTGCATTCTCGAAGACCGCAATGTGCCGGATTCGCTCAAGGCGCTGATCGCCCGTTTGCAGATTCCGATGCTCAAGGTAGCGGTGCTCGACAAAAGTTTCTTCAGCCGCGGCACGCACCCGGCGCGGCGCCTGCTTAACGAAATTGCCGAGGCGGCGATGGGCTGGGGCGATTGCGACGGCGACGCGCGCGACAGTCTGTATCTGCGCATCGAACAAGTGGTGCAGCGCTTGCTCACCGATTTCGTCGATGACCCGGCAATTTTTTCCGAACTGCTGGCCGACTTTCTCGCCTTCACCAGCGACGAACGCCGCCGCAGCGAACTGCTGGAACAGCGTTTGCGCGATGCCGAAGAAGGCCGGGCCCGAACCGAACTGGCGCGGCGCCGGGTCGAGCAGGTGTTGAATCAGGCGTTGCTGGGCAAAACCCTGCCGCCGTCGGTGGTCACGTTTGTCGAGAACGCCTGGAGCAAGGTCCTGCTGCTGACCTGCCTGAAACATGGCGACCAGTCCGCCGAATGGCAGGCCGACGTGCAAACCATGGAACAACTGATCTGGAGCGTGCAGCGTCATGAAGACGCCGAATCCAGTCTGCGTCTGTTGGCGTTGGTGCCGGGCTTGCTCAAGTCGTTGCGTGATGGCTTGACCAGCTCAGCATTCGATCCGTTCGCCACCAGCGAGTTTTTCAGCGAACTCGAAGCGCTGCACGTCAGTGTGCTGGAGCGTTCCGCCGAAGCCGATCAAGCCGCGCCCATGGTCGAGGTGTCGCAAAAGATCGTGCTGCCCGCCGCCGACGAGGGCGACACCACGTTGCCAACGGTGCGCCTGCCCCACGATGACCCCGGTCTGCGGCAGGTCGAGCAATTGCGAGTGGGCAGTTGGGTGGCGTTTACCGAAGACGACGAGCATACCCTGCGCTGTAAACTCGCCGCGATCATCGAAGCCACCGGCAAATATGTCTTCGTCGATCGCACCGGAATGAAAGTGCTCGAGCGCAGCAGGACCGCGCTGGCCCTGGAGTTGCGCCGCGGTGTTGCACGTGCGCTGGACAATACCTTGCTGTTCGACCGTGCGCTGGAGTCGGTGCTGGGCAATCTGCGCCGACTCAATCGCGCCAAGTGATCGCGCGCCGGTGGCCGATCACGGCATACTGGGCGCCAACACAGTCGGCGTTGAAGGAATCGGTATGCAGTTGGATCCCGCTAGCGGGTGGTGTCACGGGGTGCAGGTCTGCCCATCGCCCAACTTCAATGAACGCCCGAGCGGCGAAATCTCCTTGTTGGTCATCCACAACATCAGCCTGCCGCCGGCGCAGTTCGCCACCGGCAAGGTCCAGGAGTTTTTCCAGAATCGTCTGGATGTCACCGAACATCCCTACTTTGCAGGGATTGCCGACTTGCGCGTCTCGGCGCATTTTCTGATTGAACGTGACGGCACGGTCACCCAGTTTGTCTCCTGTCTGGAGCGGGCGTGGCACGCGGGCGTCTCGGTCTTCGATGGGCGGGAAACCTGTAACGATTTTTCCGTGGGCATCGAGCTGGAAGGCACCGATGATCAGCCGTTCACCGATGCGCAGTACCAAGCGTTGATTGCCTTGACCCGGCAGTTGCAAAAGGCATTTCCGGCGATCACCGACGCACGCATCTGCGGCCACAGTGATATTGCCCCAGGGCGCAAGACTGATCCTGGCCCGGGGTTCGACTGGGCGCGTTACCGCGCGGCCCTGGCACAAGAGGAAGGACAATGAGTTTTCTGGTGTTACTGCTGGCGCTGTGGATCGAGAAGTTTTCGGCCTTGCGCCATCGGGTTCAACGCGATGGCGGATGGATCCGCGAGCTGCACAAACTTGAAAGCAGCCCGCGCATGGCGGGCAAACCGTGGCTGGTGCTGACAATACTGGTGCTGTTGCCGGTGGCGCTGCTGGCGCTTTTGCTGGTGGTGCTGGAGCCGGTGGCGTATGGCTTGCTGGCCTTGCCTGTGCATTTGCTGGTGGTGATTTACAGCCTGGGGCGTGGCGATCTGCTCGGCGGGCTCGGGCCGTTTCGCGATGCCTGGCGCCGCGAGGATCTGCAAGCGGCGGCGCATGTGGCCAAGCGCGACCTGAACATCTGCGCCGACAGCGGCGAGCAGTTGCTCGAACGCGTGCAGGCGCATGTGTTGTGGCAGGCCTATCAAAGCTTCTTCGCGGTGATCTTCTGGTATTTCGTCCTCGGCCCGGTGGCAGCACTGGCGTATCGCTTGCTGGCGCTGGCCCAGGAACACGGGCAAAACCCGGCGCTGGTCGAGCGCGCCGCGCAACTGCGCCATGCCTTCGACTGGTTGCCGGTGCGTTTGCTGGCGGCGAGTCTGGCGCTGGTCGGCAACTTCGTCGCGGTCAGTCGGGTGATGCTGCATGAATTGCTCAACTGGAACATCAGCGCGGCGCAGTTGATCAACCGGGTCGGCCTGGCCGCCGGAGAAATCCCGCCACCGGCGCTCGGGCCGGAAGGCATCAACACCCTCGACTGCCTGTGGGAACTGCTGCTGCGCGCAGCCGTGCTGTGGTATGCCGGTTTTGCCCTGTGGACCGTGCTGGTGCACTGATCCCGACGTGCCGAGGGCGTCATGCCCTCGGCATCGCTGCCGTTAACCTTAAGTTACAAAAACTCCCTTCGATTTGAGCTATACAGAGATAGCGCCCGATAGTGGCTATCTGCTGTCGCTGCGCGCCTGCCAATAAAAACAAGAAAAACCAAGGGAGACTTCCAGTGAAGAGCTTGCTCTATCCCGCCGTCTCGCTGATGAACCGCTTGAGCTTCGGCATGAAGTTCAGCCTGATCAGCGTGCTGTTTCTGGTGCCGATGCTGGTGACCAATTTCTATCTGGTGCGCGATTCCTATCGCGAATTCCAGGGCACCCGGATCGAGCTGCAAAGCCTCGACCTGCTGGGCAGCAGCCTGGCCCTGCGCCGCGATCTGGAAACCCTGAACAACCTGGTGCAGATCAACGTCACCCTCGGCCAGTCCGGAAAAGCGGGAAATGTCGACGCGCAGATCACCACCCTCGAACAAGCCGTGCTGACGCGCCTGCAAGGGCTGGAGGCGATGACCGACGACTCGGAGCAGATCAAGCTCTTCGATAGCAAGCGCGACGAGATGATCGCCGCGTTCAAGTCCCAGCAAGCGGAAAGCTCGCTGCAGAGCAAAAGCGCGCTGATCGGCAAACTGCTTGCGAGCGCGCAGATTTTCAGCCAGATCATCAGCAGTCAGGCGGGTTTGAGTCGCGACAACCAAGGCGATATTCGTCAGCTCGCTGAACTGGTGACGCTCGTGACGCCCAGCGTCACGCAAACCCTCGGCGAAGGCCGGGCGATGGGTTCCTACTCTCTGGGCCAAGGGTTTCTCAATAGCGCGTCGAGCACCCGTTTCGATGAACTGCTGGTGCAGATTGAAAAACTCCAGGCCGAATATGCCTTGAAACTGCAGGACGCCCTCACGTCCAGCAGCGCCGCGCGTGAGTTCCTCAATGCCCCGGCCGAGAGCAGCAAGGCATCGTTGAAACAGGCCAGCGAACTGTTCGAAGAGCAGGTGGTGATGGCCGATACCCTCGATGCGCCGTGGCAGGCGTTTTACGACCAGGTCACTGGGCTGATCGATAAGACCTACCAGCTCAATGACGCCACGCTGAAATTTCTCGACCGGCAATTACAGCAACGCCTGAGCGAGAACCGCACGCACATGGTCCTGCAGGCCGTGGCGCTGTCGCTGGTGTTTGTGCTGATTTTCTATCTCTACGGCGGCTTCTACGCCTCGACCCGCACCACGCTCAAACGCCTCGGCGCGATGATGGACAAAGTGGCGGCCGGCGACATGACCGTCAACTTCAAGGCCAGCAGCCGCGACGAGCTCGGCGAGTTGGGCGAGGTGTTCAATGGCACCGTGAAGAAGATTCACGATTTGATCGAGCGGGTCGGTCAGACTGTCGCTGAAGTCGAGCGTCAGGCCGGGCAGGTGGAAAACGTATCGGCGCAAAGCAATCAGGCGGTTGCCGGTCAGCGCACGCAGATCGAGCAAGTGGCGACAGCGATGAATCAGATGTCGGCCACCTCGCTGGAAGTCGCGCGCAGTGCCGCCGCCGCCGTGAGCAGCGCCCACAGCGTCAATGAAGAGACCGTCAGCGGCCGCGGTCTGGTCGAGTCGCAGCAGGGCAGCATTGCCGCGCTGGCCAGCGAAATCGACCAGTCGGTAATAGTCATCAATCAGTTGGCCAGCGACAGCCAGTCGATCAGCCGCGTGCTCGAAGTGATCAAGAGCATCGCCGAACAAACCAACCTGCTGGCGCTCAACGCGGCGATCGAAGCCGCCCGTGCCGGCGAGCAGGGCCGCGGTTTTGCCGTGGTCGCCGACGAAGTGCGCACGCTGGCCAAGCGCACCCAGCAATCGACCGAAGAAATCGAGCAGATGATCGCCAAGCTGCACGGCGGCGTCGGCGCGGCGGTGAAAGCCATGGGTATCAGCCATCAGATGGCCAACGGCACCGTCGACCAATCGGCCAAGGTGCAGCAGGCGCTGGAAAATATCCTCGGCGCGGTGGGCATGATCGTCGATCAGAACCAGCAGATCGCCGCCGCGGTTGAACAGCAGACCGCCGTGGCCCACGACATCGACCAGAACATCGTCGAAATCAACCGCGCCGGCGAGCGCACGGCGCAAGGTGCGCACCAGACCGAAGATGCCAGTCGGGCGCTGTCGGCACAGGTGGTGGAGCTTAAACAGCTGATCAGCGCGTTTCGCGTCTAGGCCATACGCCGATCCCCTGTAGGAGTGAGCCTGCTCGCGATAGCGGTGTGTCAGTTACAATTTTTTATCTGACACACCGCTATCGCGAGCAGGCTCACTCCTACAGGGGGCGATGTGTCACCAGCCAAATATTTCGCAGCAGTTGGCGGTGCTGCCGGCGGCCAGTTGTTCAGGTGCGATGTGCATCAATTCGGCCAGCGCCACACAAATCGCTGGCAAGTGCGCCGGGCTGTTGCGCTGGCCCGGATACATCGCTGGCGCCATGTCCGGTGAGTCGGTTTCCAGCACCACCGACTCCAGCGGTAACTGCGGCAGCACGCGGTGCATGCGCAACGCCTGCGGCCAGGTCGGCGCGCCGCCAAGGCCGAGTTTGAAACCGAGCTTGATGTACTCGCGCGCTTCTTCGCGGCTGCCAGCAAAGGCGTGGATGATCCCCGCGCGTTTGAGCTTGAAGCGCTTGAGCGTTGCGATGACCGCCGCGTGGCTGCGGCGCACGTGGATCAGCGCCGGCAGTTCGAAGTCCGCGGCCAATCGCAGTTGCGCCTCGAACAGCGTCTGCTGGCGCTCGCGGTCGAGGGTTTCGATGAAGTAGTCCAGACCGATCTCGCCCACCGCGCACAGCTGTCGATGACCGTGCAGGCGCGTCAGCCAGTCACCCAGGCTTTGCAGGTCTGCGGGCTGGTGCTGATCGAGAAATACCGGGTGCAGACCAAACGCCGCGTACAGATCCGCATCGCTCTGCACCAGATCCCACACCCGCTGCCAGTTACCGGTGTGCACGCCAAGCACCACCATTCGCCGCACGCCGAGGGCGCGGCTTTCGGCCAGCAACGCCGAGCGATCGGCGTCGAAGTCGGGGAAGTCCAGGTGGGTGTGGCTGTCGATCAGCTCCACGGTTCAGTCCCGGTGAATACGCTGCTTGAACGTACGCGCGATGGCTTGCACGCCGGGGGCGTACTCCGATTGTTCGACGGCGGCGAGCGCCAGTTCCAGCGCCTTGTCGGCGATCAACTGGTGCTGCTGGGCCATGGCATTGACCGGCAGCGGCAGGAAATCCAGCAGCTGCGTGTCGCCGAAGGTGCCGAGACGCAGCGGCCGCGATTTCAGCGGGAAGTCGTGCAGCGCATCGAACACACCCTGCAGCAAAACGTAGGATGTGGTGATCAGCGCGTCGGGCAAATGCCCCAGACGTTGCAGGAGTTCTTCCATCAGTTGCTGGCCGCATTCACGGCTGAAGGCCTCGGCGTGCTCGACCAGCACTTCGCCTTTGAAGTCACTCAATGCCTGTCTGAAACCGGCGGCACGTTCCTGGCTGATGCTCAGTTCCGGGCGCGCGCCGAGCAGCACGATCTGCTTCGGCTGCGGATCGAGCAGGCTCTGGGTCAGGTGCAGGCTGGCTTCGCGGTCGTCACTGATCACCGAGCAGAAATGCTCCGGCTCCATGACCCGGTCGATGGCGATGATCGGCAACCCTTTGGCCTGCAACTGCCGATAACTGTCATCGCTGGCTGGCAGGCAACTGGCGACGATCAACGCGTCGCAGCGCCTCGCGCGGAACAGTTGCAGCAACTGCCGTTCGCTCTCCGGCGCATCGTCGGAACTGGCGATCAGCAATTGATAACCGCGGGCTCGCGCGCCTTGCTCGAGCAGCTTGGCGATTCGCGCGTAACTGGGGTTTTCCAGATCCGGCAGAATAAAGCCCAGCGTGCGCGTATGCCGGCTGCGCAGGCCGGCCGCTTGCGGGTTTGGGGTAAAGCCGTGCAAGTCCACCACCGCGCGCACGCGCTCGACGGTCGCATTGCTGATGCGCTGCTGTTCGGCCTTGCCGTTGATGACGTAGCTGGCGGTGGTCACGGACACGCCGGCCAACCGCGCGATATCACTGAGTTTCAACCCGGGATTCCTTGTTTTTTCGAGCTTGCCTCGACATTTTCGCCAATCCTACCCGATTCGGGCAGACGACTTATGGCCTACGCACTTCCGACAAGTTGGACTTCAACGATGAGACATTATCGAGTAACGTGCCGATCAATCTAGATTAAACGTTTCAGCAAGCGTATTTTCTACGTTTTAGACGCCTTTGCCCGGTTCTGCCGTAAAACCGCCAAAACGACCGCTCAAAAAGCGCGGCCGAGCGCCTAAGCTGTGACCATCAAAACAATACCTGGCCTGTATCGGGCCAAAAAGGAGATTGCATGCTCGAGCTCACTATAGAGCAGATATCCATGGGCCAAGCGGCCGTGGATAAACCCGCCGCCCTGCAACTTTTGGCCGATCATCTGGTTGCCGATGGCCTGGTCGCCGATGGCTATCTCGCCGGCTTGCAGGCCCGGGAAGCCCAGGGCTCGACCTTTCTCGGCCAGGGTATTGCCATTCCTCACGGCACCCCGGAAACCCGCGATCAGGTATTCGCCACCGGCGTGCGCCTGATGCAGTTTCCCGAGGGCGTCGATTGGGGCGATGGGCAGATCGTCTATCTGGCGATCGGCATCGCGGCCAAATCCGATGAACACCTGCGCCTGCTGCAATTGCTGACCCGCGCCCTTGGTGAAACCGACCTGGGCCAGGCCCTGCGCCGTGCCAGTTCGCCGGAAGCGCTGCTGAAATTGCTGCAAGGCGCGCCGCAGGAACTGGCGCTGGATGCGCAGATGATCGGCCTCGGCGTTTCCGCCGACGATTTCGAAGAACTGGTCTGGCGTGGCGCGCGTCTGCTGCGTCAGGCCGATTGCGTCAGCAACGGTTTTGCCGGCGTGTTGCAGCAGGTCGAAGCGCTGCCGCTCGGCGATGGCCTGTGGTGGCTGCACAGCGAACAGACCGTGAAGCGTCCGGGTCTGGCGTTCGTCACCCCGGACAAACCGATGCGTTACCTCGGCCAGCCGCTCAGCGGTCTGTTTTGCCTCGCCAGCCTCGGCGAGGCGCATCAGGCGTTGCTCGAGCGCTTGTGTGCGCTGCTGATCGAAGGTCGCGGTCATGAATTGGGCCGCGCCACCAGCAGCCGTAAAGTCCTCGAAGTGCTCGGCGGTGAGTTGCCTGCCGACTGGCCGAGCGCGCGTATTGCGCTGGCCAACGCCCACGGCCTGCATGCGCGGCCGGCGAAAATCCTCGCGCAACTGGCGAAAAGTTTTGACGGCGAAATTCGTGTGCGCATCGTCGACAGCCAGGACAGCGCCGTGTCGGTGAAGAGTTTGAGCAAACTGCTCAGCCTCGGCGCCCGGCGTGGTCAGGTGCTGGAGTTGATCGCCGAGCCAAGCATCGCCGCCGATGCCTTGCCGGCACTGCTCGCCGCCATCGAAGAAGGCCTCGGCGAAGAAGTCGAGCCGCTGCCCGCCGTCAGTCAGCAGCGTGAAGTGATGGCCGACATTGCCGAGGTGCTGGTCGCCCCGGCCTCAGGCAGCCTGCTGCAAGCGATTCCGGCAGCGCCGGGCATTGCCATCGGTCCGGCGCATGTTCAGGTTCAGCAGCACATTGATTACCCGTTGCGCGGCGAGTCCGCCGCCATCGAGCGTGAGCGCCTGACGCAAGCGCTGAGCGACGTGCGCACAGACATTCAGGGCCTGATCGAACGCAGCAAGGCCAAAGCCATTCGCGAGATTTTCATTACCCATCAGGAAATGCTCGACGATCCGGATCTGACCGACGAAGTCGACACCCGCCTCAAGCAAGGCGAGAGCGCCGAAGCGGCGTGGATGGCGGTGATTGAAGCCGCGGCGAAACAGCAGGAAGCGTTGCAGGACGCCTTGCTCGCCGAGCGCGCCGCGGATCTGCGTGACATCGGTCGTCGGGTGCTGGCGCAGTTGTGTGGCGTGCAAACCGCGAGCGAGCCTGAGCAGCCGTACATTCTGGTGATGGACGAAGTCGGCCCGTCCGATGTTGCGCGCCTGGACCCGGTGCGCGTCGCCGGGATTCTCACCGCCCGCGGCGGCGCCACCGCGCACAGCGCAATCGTTGCTCGTGCCCTCGGCATTCCGGCGCTGGTTGGCGCAGGCGCGGCGGTGTTGCTGCTGGAGCCGGGCACGCCGTTGCTGCTCGACGGCCAGCGCGGGCGTCTGCATGTCGACGCCGATGCCGCGACCCTCAAACGTGCCGCCGAAGAACGCGACACCCGCGAGCAGCGCCTGAAGATCGCCGCCGAACAGCGCCATCAACCGGCACACACCACCGACGGTCATGCCGTCGAAGTGTTCGCCAACATTGGCGAAAGCGCCGGTGTGACCAGCGCGGTGGAGCAGGGCGCCGAAGGCATTGGCCTGCTGCGCACTGAACTGATTTTCATGGCCCACCCGCAAGCGCCGGATGAGGCCACGCAGGAAGCCGAATATCGCCGCGTTCTCGATGGTCTCGCCGGTCGTCCGCTGGTGGTGCGCACGCTGGATGTCGGCGGCGACAAACCGCTGCCGTATTGGCCGATCGCCAAAGAGGAAAATCCCTTCCTTGGCGTGCGTGGCATTCGCCTGACCTTGCAGCGCCCGCAGATCATGGAAGCGCAACTGCGCGCCTTGCTGCGTTCGGCGGATAACCGGCCGCTGCGGATCATGTTCCCGATGGTCGGCAGCGTCGAAGAATGGCGCCAGGCCCGTGACATGACTGAACGCCTGCGTAAGGAAATCCCGGTCGCCGATCTGCAACTGGGGATCATGATCGAAGTGCCGTCCGCCGCGTTGCTTGCGCCGGTGCTGGCCAAGGAAGTCGACTTTTTCAGCGTCGGCACCAACGACCTGACGCAATACACCCTGGCCATTGACCGGGGTC
Organism: Pseudomonas sp. 15C; assembly: GCF_055484735.1. Taxonomy (NCBI): domain Bacteria; kingdom Pseudomonadati; phylum Pseudomonadota; class Gammaproteobacteria; order Pseudomonadales; family Pseudomonadaceae; genus Pseudomonas; species Pseudomonas sp. 15C. The sequence goes on from NZ_JBUDGD010000006.1 coordinate 111,721, forward strand.
ACCCGACCCTGTCGGCACAGGCTGACGGCTTGCACCCGGCGGTGCTGCAACTGATCGACATCACCGTGCGCGCGGCCCATGCCCATGGCAAATGGGTGGGCGTCTGTGGCGAGCTGGCGGCCGATCCGCTGGCGGTGCCGGTGCTGGTCGGCCTCGGTGTCGATGAACTGAGCGTGTCCGGCCGCAGCATTGCCGAAGTCAAGGCGCGCATCCGCGAACTCAGCCTGACCCAGGCGCAAACCCTTGCTCAACAGGCCTTGGCCGTGGGCAGCGCCAACGAAGTGCGCGCATTAGTGGAGGCCCTGTAATGGCCAGGATTCTTACCCTGACCCTCAACCCGGCGCTCGACCTCACCGTCGAGTTGCCGCAGCTGGAGGCCGGTCAGGTCAATCGCAGCGACGAGATGCACACCCACGCCGCCGGCAAAGGCGTGAACGTCGCGCAGGTGCTCGCCGATCTCGGCCATCAACTGACGGTCAGCGGCTTCCTCGGCGAGGACAACCTGCAAGCGTTCGAAACCCTGTTCGCCAAGCGCGGCTTTGTCGACGCATTCATCCGCGTGCCGGGCGAGACGCGCAGCAACATCAAGGTCGCCGAACAGGACGGCCGCATCACTGACATCAACGGTCCCGGGCCGGTGGTCGATGCAGCGGCGCAGCAAGCGTTGCTCGACCGTCTGCTGCAGATCGCACCGGGGCATGACGCGGTGGTGGTCGCCGGCAGTTTGCCGCGTGGGGTCACGGCGCAGTGGTTGCGTGAGCTGATCGAAAAACTCAATGCGCTCGGCCTGAAAGTTGCCCTCGACTCCAGCGGCGAAGCCTTGCGCGCGGCGCTGCAAGCCGGGCCTTGGCTGATCAAGCCGAACACCGAAGAACTGGCCCATGCGCTCGGCTGTGAAGTGGTTTCCCCGCTCGCCGAAGCGCAAGCCGCCGCACAGTTGCACGCCCAGGGCATCGAGCATGTGGTGATCTCCCACGGCGCTGACGGCGTGAACTGGTTCAGCGTCGGCTCGGCGCTGCACGCGACGCCGCCGAAGGTCAGCGTCGCCAGCACGGTTGGTGCCGGTGATTCGTTGCTCGCCGGCATGCTCCACGGTTTGCTCAGCGCCGATACGCCCGAACAAACCCTGCGCACGGCCACGGCGATTGCCGCGATGGCGGTGACCCAGATCGGTTTCGGCATCAACGACGCCGCGCAACTGGCGCAGCTCGAACAGGGCGTGCGCGTGCGCCCCCTGACAGAACAATAAGAGGGTTTGTGATGAAGTTAGCCATTGTTACGGCTTGCCCGAACGGCATGGTCACCAGTGTGCTGTGCGCACGCTTGCTTGATGCCGCAGCGCAGCGTCAGGGCTGGAGCACCAGCGTCGAAGTGGTTGATCCGGCACACCCGGAGCGCGAGTTGTCGGCGGCGACCATCGAAGCGGCGGAGTGGGTTTTGCTGGTGACCACCGGTCCGGTCGACATGAACCGTTTCGTCGGCAAGCGGGTGTTCCAGATTGCCCCGGCGCAGGCGTTGCAGGATGTGGAAGCAGTGCTGCGCCGTGGTGCTGAAGAGGCCGAGGTCTACGTTGCCAGTGAAGCACAACCGGCGGCAGACACGTCGCGTGCGCCGCGCATCGTCGCGATCACCGCGTGCCCGACCGGCGTCGCCCACACCTTCATGGCGGCCGAAGCGTTGCAGCAGACGGCCAAGCGCCTGGGCTACGAATTGCAGATCGAAACCCAAGGCTCGGTGGGCGCGAAAACCCCGTTGAGCGCAGCGGCGATTGCCGACGCCGACGTGGTCCTGCTGGCGGCGGACATCGATGTCGCCACCGAGCGTTTCGCTGGCAAGAAGATCTATCGCTGCGGCACCGGCATCGCCTTGAAGCAGTCCGAGGCCACGCTGAAAAAGGCCCTGGCCGAAGGCGTTGTTGAAAGCGCGGCAGGCGAGGGCACGGCCCCGGCCAAGTCAGAGAAAACCGGCGTCTACAAACACCTGCTGACCGGTGTCTCGTACATGCTGCCGATGGTCGTGGCGGGTGGTTTGCTGATCGCTCTGTCGTTCGTCTTCGGCATTACCGCGTTCAAGGAAGAGGGCACGCTGGCGGCGGCGCTGATGCAGATCGGCGGCGAGACCGCGTTCAAATTGATGGTGCCGCTGCTGGCCGGCTACATCGCCTACTCGATTGCCGACCGCCCGGGCCTTGCGCCAGGGATGATCGGTGGTTTGCTGGCGGGCACGCTGGGGGCCGGGTTTATCGGCGGGATCATTGCCGGTTTCATTGCCGGTTACGCGGCGAAAGCGATCAGCCGTTATGTCTCGTTGCCGCAAAGTCTGGAGGCGCTGAAACCGATCCTGATCATTCCGTTGTTCGCCAGTCTGATCACCGGTCTGGTGATGATTTACGTGGTCGGCAAACCGGTCGCCGGCATGCTCGCGGCGCTGACGCAGTTCCTCGACAGCATGGGCACCACCAACGCGATTCTGCTCGGCGTGCTGCTCGGCGCAATGATGTGCGTCGACCTCGGCGGGCCGATCAACAAAGCCGCGTATGCGTTTTCGGTGGGGCTGCTGGCCTCACAGAGTTACGCCCCGATGGCTGCGACCATGGCCGCCGGCATGGTGCCGCCGATTGGTCTGGGCATCGCCACGTTCATTGCCCGGCGCAAGTTCGCCCAGAGCGAGCGCGAGGCGGGTAAAGCGGCCTTCGTGCTCGGCCTGTGCTTTATCTCGGAGGGGGCAATCCCGTTTGCCGCGAAAGACCCGTTGCGGGTGATCCCGGCGGCCATCGCCGGCGGCGCACTGACCGGCGCGCTGTCGATGTATTTCGGCTGCAAACTGATGGCGCCGCACGGTGGCTTGTTTGTGCTGGCTATCCCGAATGCGATCAATCATGCGCTGCTGTATCTGCTGGCGATTGTCGCGGGGAGTCTGGTGACGGCAGTGGTGTATGCGCTGCTCAAGCGGCCTGAGGTGGTTGAGCTGGCGCTGGAACCGGCCAAGGCCTGACACCGCGATCCCCTTGTAGGAGTGAGCCTGCTCGCGATAGCGGTGTGTCAGATGCATTGATGTTACTGACCCACCGCTATCGCGAGCAGGCTCACTCCTACATTTTGTTTGCGGTGTGACTGATGTCATGGCGAATTCATACAGCCATGCTTAAGTTTTCCCTTTTGCAGGGAGAACACCATGAGCGATTTCAACCTCGGGCGCCGTCGGGTCATGCAAGCGGTCGGCGCCGGGCTGTTGCTGCCGGGGCTGGCGCCGGCGGTGATTGCCTCGGTCAAGGATCGTCCGCAGCTCACCGATGGCGTGCAATCGGGCGACCTGTTCGGCGACCGCGCGATGATCTGGAGCCGCAGCGATCGCCCGGCACGCATGGTGGTCGAGTGGGATACCCGCAGCCTGTTCGGCAACCCGCGCAAATTCGTCTCGCCATTGGCCGACGCCCGCAGCGATTTCACCGCCCGCGTCGAACTGACCGGGCTGCCCGCCGATCAGGCGATTTTCTATCGCGTGTACTTCGAGGATGCCCAGACCGGCGTAGCCAGCGAACCATGGTTCGGCCACCTGCGCAGCGTCCCCACGGCGAAACGCGACATTCGTTTTGTCTGGAGCGGCGACACCGTTGGCCAAGGCTTCGGCATCAACCCGGACATTGGCGGCATGCGCATCTACGAAGCCATGCGCCTGCGCCTGCCGGACTTCTTCATCCACAGCGGCGACACCATCTATGCCGACGGCCCGGTGCCGGCGCAACTGACCACCGAAGACGGCCGCATCTGGCGCAACCTCACTACAGAAGCCAAGAGCAAAGTCGCGCAGACCCTCGACGACTATCGCGGCAACTACCGCTACAACCTGATGGACGAAAACATTCGCCGCTTCAACGCCGAAGTGCCGCAGATCTGGCAGTGGGACGATCACGAAGTGGTCAACAACTGGTCGCCGGGCAAACAACTTGATGAGCGCTATCAGGAAAAAAATATTCACACCCTGGTCGGGCGTGCACGGCAGGCATGGCTGGAATATGCGCCGATGCGCTTGCAGGCGGCCGATGGCGGCGGGCGGATTTATCGCAAGCTGAGCTATGGGCCGATGCTCGATGTGTTTGTGCTGGATATGCGCAGTTACCGCGAGGCCAACGACGACAACCTCGGCGCGGCGAAACCGTTTCTCGGGCGTGAGCAACTGGACTGGCTCAAGCGCGAATTGCAGGCCTCGAAGGCGCAGTGGAAAGTCATCGCTGCCGACATGCCCATCGGGCTCGGAGTGCCGGACGGCGAGGTCAAACCGGGTGTTGCGCGCTGGGAGGCCGTGGCCAATGGCGATCCTGGCCCGGCGCAAGGGCGAGAGCTGGAGATCGCCGAACTACTCGGCTTCCTGCGTGCGCAGCTGGTGCGCAATTTCGTGTTTCTGACGGCGGATGTGCATTACTGCGCCGCGCATCACTATCACCCGGATAGGGCGGCGTTTCAGGATTTCGAGCCGTTCTGGGAGTTCGTTGCCGGGCCGTTGAATGCCGGGAGTTTCGGGCCCAGTCCGCTGGATAAAACCTTTGGGCCAGAAGTGGTTTTCGAGAAAGCTCCCTCCGCGCAGAACACCTCGCCGTTTGCCGGGTTTCAGTTTTTTGGCGAGGTGAACATCGAAGGGCAGAGCGGGGAGATGAGTGTGGTGTTGCGGGATCTCGATGGGGTGGCGGTGTTTGAGCAGAAGTTGCAGCCGGTTTGATTCGAGTAACACCGCAGTCCCCTGTAGGAGTGAGCCTGCTCGCGATAGCTATCTGTCAGAGAAATTGATGCTGACTGACACACCGCTATCGCGAGCAGGCTCACTCCTACAGGGATCGGAGGCGTTAGTAAACGTCGCGGCGGTAGCGGCCCTGTTCGATCAGGCGTTCGACTTCGGCGCTGCCGAGGATATCGGTGAGCACCTGATCCACGCCTGAGGCCATCCCGTGAAGGCTTCCACAGACGTAAATCACCGCACCCTCCGCCAGCCATTGCTTCAGCTCTTGCGCCGATTCACGCAAGCGATTCTGCACATAAACCTTCTCGGCCTGATCGCGGGAAAACGCCAGGTCCAGGCGCGCCAGATCGCCGTTGATCAGCCACTCTTCCAGCTCAGCGCGGCAGAGGAAGTCGTGCTCACGATTACGCTCGCCAAACAGCAGCCATTGACGTTGCTGACCGTCGGCAATCCGTGCCTTGAGCAAGCTGCGCAAGCCGGCCAGACCGGTGCCGTTGCCCAGCAGAATCATCGGCACGGGCTCGTTGGGCAGATGGAAACCGCTGTTGCGGCGCACGCGCAGGCTGATGCTGCCGCCCACGGGTGCGTGTTCGGTCAACCAGCCGGAACCGATGCCGAGCGTGCCGTCGGCGTGCTGTTCCTGACGCACGATCAGTTCCAGCACGCCGTCGTCGGTGATCGAGGCGATCGAATATTCGCGCATGGCCAGAGGCACCATCGCATCGACCAGCGATTGCGCATGCAGGCCGACCAGATGTGCGCGGTGTTCCGGCAATTGGCGCGAGGCCAGTGCCACTTCCAGCGGCTCGCTGAGGCCGTTGATTTTCACCGTGGTCTCGCCACGAATGCCGAGGCCGTCGAGGAAATGTTCAATCGCCCATGGGCAATTGCGCGGCAGCACTTCGACCAGATCGCCGGCCAGCCAGCTGCTGGTATCGGGAGCTTTGAGGCCTAGCAGATAAACCGGCGCGCCGCTGCTGTCGGGGTTCATCAGTTCGCGCCGCACCAGCGTCCAGTTGGCGTAGCTCGGCGCCTGCCAGGTTTCGGTCGGCGCCTGTCCGGTGAGCTGGCCGAGTTGGGTTTGCCAGTGACGCAAAGCGTAGGGATCGCCGCTGTCGACTTCTACCGGCGCGAACAAGGTCTTGCCGCCGTGCTCGCTCAGCCATTGGTGCAGGCGTTTGGCGAAGCCGCAGAAGTGTGCGTACTGGCGGTCGCCGAGGCCCAGCACCGCGTAGTTCAGGCTGTCGAGGGTTGCGGCCCGGCTCAGCACCTTGCGCTCGAAACCGCGCGCGCTGTCCGGGGCTTCGCCGTCGCCAAAGGTACTGACCACGAACAGCGCATTGCTCGATGCGCGCAGATCCTGCTCGCTGACATTGGCCAGTGGCTGCACGTTGACCGGCAAACCGGCGGCTTGCAATTGGCCGGCGGTCTGCCAGGCCAGTTGCTCGGCAAAACCGCTCTGGCTGGCGAAGCCGACCAGCCACGCCGAGGCATCGCCGGCCGGTTGCTCAAGCCCTTTGCGCGCATCCTTGATCTGCTTTTTCTTGCGCCGGCGATCGAGGTAAAGCAGCCATCCCGTGATAAAGAACAGCGGCATGCACACCGCCGCAAGGGTCACGATGATGCGCCCGACGAGGCCGAAATAGCTGCCGACGTGCAGCGCATAAATGCTGGTCAGCAGTTGTGCCTTGAAGCTTTTGTCTGCGTAGCGGTCGACGCGTTTGACCAGCCCGGTGGCCGGGTCGAGGGTGATCTGGTTCAGCGCACGATCATGCGGCGAGCTGTCGAGCAGGTAGAACACCGTCGCCGGCTGGCCGGCCACGGGCGGCATGCGGATGTTGTAGGCGGACAGGCCAGGGCCGGCGGCGCTGTAAATGCTGCTCCACATCGCTGCGTAGTCGGCGGTCGGTGCAGGACCTTCGGGGGCCGGACCACGACCGCCGCGCACACGCTCGTTTTGCGGCGCATCGGAAAGCAGGCGGGTCAGGCCTTTGTTGTACCACTCGTAGGACCACGACAACCCGGTCAGCGCCAGCAGCAGATACACCAGCAGGCACCAGGTGCCAGCCACCGAATGCAAATCCCAGTTGAACGCCCGACCTTTTTTCTTCCAGTCCAGAGTCAGCCACACGCGCCAGCTGCTCCACTGCCGTGGCCAGCGCAGATACAAGCCCGACAGGCAGAAAAACAGCAGCATCAAGGTGCAGGCGCCGGTGATGTTGCGCCCGGTGTCGCCCATTGCCAGGAAGCGGTGCAGTTGCAGCATCAGGCCGAAGAAATCCTGGCCGACGGCATCGCCCTTGAACTCGGCGGTGTACGGGTCGAAGTAGCGCATTTCGCCGCGCCGCTCGCCTTTGGGCGGCGTGAAATACACCCGCGCCGCGTTGCCACTGTCGGTTTCGACCCAGAGCATGGCGACTTTCTTGCCGGACGCGCCTTCGATGCGCTCCACCAGTTCGACAGGCGGCAGCACCCCGGCGACCTGTTTTTCCACTTGCAGGACGGAAGGATTCAGCGCCCGCAGGATTTCGTCCTGAAACGAATAGGCCGCCCCGGTGATGCCCATCAAGGCCAGCACCAGCCCCGCGGTGATGCCAAAAAACCAGTGCAACTGGAACAGGGTTTTCTTCAACACGTCACTCGCCGTCCGTTCGAAAGTTGTCATCACGGCGCGCATTATGCCGTGGGTTGTCGTGAAGCGTTTTTCGTAACACGCAAAAGCCCCGTTCAATTGAATGAACGGGGCCAGGCCTTGCGGCATATCCTGTGTAGGAGTGAGCCTGCTCGCGATAGCGGTGTGTCAGTCAGCATTGATTTCTCTGACAGATAGCTATCGCGAGCAGGCTCACTCCTACAGGTTCCACTGTTATCAGAAGTGGAAATTGGTGCTCAACAGCGCCGTACGGCCCGCCGCCTGGTTGGCGAAGTGGGTCGAGAAGGCTTTGTCGTAATAGGTTTCGTCGGTCAGGTTCTGCACGTTGAGTTGCAGGTCGACGTTCTTGGTCAGCTTGTAGGCGGCCATCGCGTCGTAACGTACATAGGAATCGACCATCGTGGTGTTGGCGACACTGCCGTAGACGTCGTCGACGTAGAACGCGCCACCGCCGATCGTCAGCTTTGGTGTGACCTGGTAAGTGGTCCACAGGCTGGCGCTGTTTTTCGGTGTGTTCGGCAAGTCGTTGCCGTCGTTGGCGCGGCCCAACGGACCGCCGTCAACCTGTTCGCTGTCCATGAACGCGTACCCGGCGAACACCTGCCACTTGTCGGTGAGCTTGCCGCTGGCCGACAGCTCGAAACCTTGTACGCGGGTCTTTCCGGCGTTTTCGTACGAGCTGGTATCAACCTGCACGCGGGCGTTTTCTTTCTCGGTACGGAAGATGTCAGCGGTCAGCGACAGGCGATCATTGAGCAGATCCCACTTGGTGCCGATCTCGTAGTTCTTGGTGGTTTCCGGCTCCATGTCGCTGCTCAGCAGGTTGCCGCTGCGATCCGGCGTGCCGCCCAGCGGATTGCCTTCCTGACCTTCGCCCAAGGTGTTGCCCGGCGGGGTGGCCGAGGTGGCGTAGGAAGCATAAATGCTGCCGTTTTCCGCCGGCTTGTAGACCACGCCGAACTGGCCGGTGACGAACTCGCTGGTGTCATCGCCCTTGGAGGTGGTGCGACCGGCTGCGTTGTAGGTCTTGTAATCGGTATCGAAGTGGTCGTAACGCAGGCCCATGTTGACCAGCCATCGCTCGGACAGCTCCAGGGTGTCGAACACGTACAGTGCGTAAGTGTCGGCCTGGGTGTCCGTGCCGGCGTAGTTGCGCGAGATCGCGCCGTTCCACGGATCGTTCGGGTTCGGATTCGACAGCGAGGTGCAGTTGTAACCGCTGGCCGCGCCGATCAGGCCCGGGTTGCAGTTGGTCGTTACGGCGCTGGTGCGCGGCGTGGTATCGGTGTTGACGTTGTACGAGGATTTCTCGCTCTGCTCGCGGGTGTATTCGACCCCGGTGGAGAAGCTGTTCTTGAAACCGGCCACGTAGAAGGTGCCAAACAGGTCGGTCTGGTTGGTGGTGGTTTCGGTGTTGCTCACCCGCGTATTCGCTCGGCGCCAGACGCTGCCATTGTTGACGTTGCCCTTGCTGTCGTCCGGCTGGGTGAGGATGTAATCCTGCATGCTGGTGCCGTGGCGCAGGGTGTTCTTGAGCGTCAGCGAATCGTTCAGGTCATGCTCGATGGCGAAGGTCGCGGTGTCGGTGCGGCCCTTGCGGAAGTCGCGGTCCAGACCGTAGAAGTTGCTGTCATCGCCACCGGCGTACGGCTTGTCCGGGTTGGACTTGGTGCGCGGGTTCGACAGGGTATAAGGGATGCCCGAATCCGGCGTGTCGTTGCTTTCCAGATGGTAGTAATCGAGGTTGACGCGGGTGTCGGTGCCCAGGCCAAACGCCAGCGACGGCGCGATGCCCCAACGGTCGTAATCGACCTTGTCACGGCCGGCGACGTTGCTCTCGTGGCTCATCAGGTTCAAACGGCCGGCAGCGCTGTCGCTGAACTGATAGTTGCCGTCAAGGGTGTAGCGCTGGGTCTGGTCGGAGCCGTAGGTGAAGCCGCCATCGAACGAATTACCCAGATGGGCTTTCTTGCTCACCAGGTTAATGCTGCCGCCTGCCGCGCCACGACCGCCGATGGCGGAGTTCGGGCCCTTGCTGACTTCGATGTTCTCGACAGCGAAGATCTCGCGGCTTTGCGAGCCGGTGTCACGCACGCCGTCCAGGTAGGTGTCGCCCTGTGCATCGAAACCACGGATGAACGGACGGTCGCCCTGCGGGTTGCCACCTTCACCGGCGCCGAAGGTGATGCCCGGCACGGTGCGCAGCGCGTCCTGCATGTTCAGGGCACCGGTGTCTTTCAGTACTTGTTGCGGAATGACAGTGACCGAGCGCGGCGTATCGACCAGCGGTGCGGTGTACTTGGGCGAGGAGGCCTTCTCGACCTGATAGGACGTCGGGTCCTGGGCTTCGCCCGTGATGGCGGTGGCGTCCAGGGCGATGGCGTTACCGGAGGCTTTGCTCTCGGTCTTTTCGGCGGCGAATACCATCTGGCCTGCGGAGCCAGCGGTGATTGCCACACCGATTGCAGAGGCGAGCAGACGTGGTGAACTGACCGGTAATTGTGCGTGTTGACGTGCCATTTTTATTCCCCTCCCCAAGGATTTGAGGCGGCGGAATATAGGGTAAACAGGTATTTGTATCAATTGCGAAAAATTACTATTCGCGACAAATTTACATTCTTTACAATTTAACCTTACGGTTTTTGCCAGTTCGTTCGTCCCGCGGGTTTTACACGGTCAATAAGAATCAATACCATTGCCGCCTATTTGCCATCAGGTGACATCGCCATGCTGCTGCACATTCCCGGACTGTTCGCCAAAGAAGAGGTGCAGCGCATTCGCCAGGCGTTGGAGCAGGCCGACTGGTCCGATGGCAAAATCACCGCAGGCTTTCAATCGGCCAAGGCCAAGCACAATCTGCAACTGCCCGAAGGCCATCCGCTGGCCAAGGAGATCGGCGCGGCAATGCTGGAGCGGCTGTGGAAAAACCCGTTGTTCATGTCGGCCGCGCTGCCGCACAAGGTCTTCCCACCGTTGATCAACTGCTACACGGCCGGTGGCAGTTTCGATTTCCACATCGACAACGCCGTGCGCCAACCCAAGGGCAGCATCGAGCGCGTGCGCACCGATCTGTCGGCCACGCTGTTTTTCAGTGAGCCCGAAGATTACGACGGCGGCGAGCTGGAGATTCAGGACACCTACGGCACCCAGCGAGTGAAGCTGCCCGCCGGCGACATGGTGTTGTATCCGGGCACCAGTCTGCACAAGGTCAACGCCGTCACTCGCGGCGCGCGTTATGCGTCGTTTTTCTGGACGCAAAGTCTGGTACGCGAGGACAGTCAGCGCGCGTTGCTGTTCGAAATGGACGGCGCGATTCAGCAGCTCACTAACGACGTGCCCGACCATCCCTCGCTGATCCGCCTCACCGGCACCTATCACAACCTGTTGCGACGCTGGGTCGAGGTATGAGCTTCCAGCTGCGCCGCGAGGAAATGCTGGACGTTGCTGATCTGGCAGTGATGCTCGAAGAAAGCCCGGGCCGTGCTGCACAGGCGATTCTGCTGGCAGCAGGTGAAGGCGAGATCGAAGCGCAGGCGTTGCTCGGGCAGATTTTGCTCGACGGCCGAGGCATCGCCCAGGATCAACCGCTGGCGCTGCGCTGGTTCGGCATCGCCGCCGGGCGTGGGCATCTGATGGCGCGCAACATGCTCGGGCGTTGTCATGAGCATGGCTGGGGTTGTGGGGCGGATGCGTCGATGGCGGCGCAGCATTATCGTATCGCCGCCGAGGCCGGGCTGGATTGGGCGATGTACAACCTCGCTAACCTTCTCGCCACCGGACGGGGCATCGCGCAAAACCAGGCGCAGGCCTTGGACCTGTACCGTCGTGCTGCCGAGTCGGGACACGCCAAATCGATGAATCTGTTGGGTCGTTATCTGGAAGAAGGTCAGCATTGTCCCCAGGATTTGCGGGCGGCACGTGAATGGTATCGCTGTGCCGCTGAGTCCGGGGACTTTCGTGGACAATTCAGTCACGCCGCCATGCTCGCCGAAGCGGGGCAAATAGAAGATGCGCTTGGCTGGCTGGGCAAAGCGCTGATTGCAGGTAACGAAAAATTCCTGCGGGTTGCCGGCGAGTCGCTGATGACAGCAGGGCACCCGAGGATTCGCGCAATGGGCGAGGCTTATCGTATGCGCTTATCAAGTTTGATCGGCGTGTAATAGCTTGGTTTTGTTGCAAGTCAGTAAGTTAAATTTTCTAGATAATCAAAGGCGGCTGCTCGGCTTGGTAGTCGTCTCGTAGTGATTGTTCACATATAACGGCTTGTTGGTTTTTAGCTTGTTGTCATAAGGTGTTTTTGCGATGCCGCTGTTCGATTAATTGAAATGTTCTTGTAGCGGATATCGAAAATAATTTTTGTTGAATGTCCGGAGAAACAAGGAGTTTCTTATGGGAATCAGAGTGGATAACAAGATTGTCGAGGCCGCTATAAAAGCGCCTCAAGTATTTATCGCTGCGTCAGTCGGTGAGGGCCAGGAATACCATCGGGGTGTTGGCATTCAGTTGACCAAAGAACAAATCATCAGTTTAAGAAAGTATGAAGTGCTTGGTTTGTCTCTGCCGATTCGGTTGCAGGATGTTATTGCCTATTTGAATTATGGCGCCGGTGATGGCGGCGGTACAGGCCTGAAGCCCGAGGAATTTCTATCAACTTTCACCATGGTCTATGATCACGCCAAAGGCTGGTCCACATTGCGTGAGGACATCAAACTCACTGGCACCCATCTGAATATCTTCGCGGGCAGCATCATCCGTATGGGTCGGGATATTGTCGAGGTCTATGAAGATCTGAAAGTTTCCCGGTACCTGGAAGAACACAATATCAACACACCGGAAGAGTTTCTGAAACTCAAGCAAAAGTTTCCCGATCTCCCCGACCTGAACGTGCCCGCTGCCGACGTTAAAGAGATCGGTGAATACCTTAAGGGTTTACTCAACAAGATCAGCGAGTGCCATCGGAAAGCCCAGGAGGTCCGCGGCAAGCTGGACACGTTTGGTACCGACATGCGCACTAAAGTGTTACCGGAAATCCGGCGCCGACTGGAGTTCGTCTCGAGAAATACCTATCAGGCGGACATTCAGGCGCTACAAGACGTGATCGACCAGCGCTCGAAGGAGATTGATGACCTTAACAAACGATACGATCAAATGGTTGAGGAAGCGATCAAGGAGGCAGCGAAGCTGAATATTGTCGGATTGATTCTCGGTATTTATGGGGGCATAAAAGCAGAGGAAATTCGCAAGGATCGAAACAGGCTTAAAGACGAGCAACAAGCGGACAATCAGAAAATGGCCAGCAAGAACCAGACACTGAGTTCGTTGAACAAAGTGCGCGACGACTTGCAAAATCTAAACTATGTAGCGATCGAGGCTGAGCTGGCGACGCAAAACCTGATGTTGGTGTGGAATGCGCTGAGTGCTTACATCAGTGCGTCGGTCAGCGATGCCGATCTCCTTGGAGAAGCAACTTCTTTGAGGCGTTTTAAAAATCAGCTTCTTGGGGTGATCGATCCGTGGGAGCAGATCCAAATCAGTGCCGATCAACTTGTAGGTGTCTTCGCGGCAGCTGAACAAGAGTATGGAAACAGCCTTCAAACATTCAGGAGCAGGACGCTCATGCTATCACCAAAAAATTATTCAGCTTATCCAGACGTAAACATGGCGGCTTTGCGTAATTACGCTGGCCTGATTCAGGCAGAAAATACCACGGCGCAAGTGCTGTTTGAACAGTTCGATTATCAACCGGGAACAGTCAGCAGCATGAATGCCATCTGCCTCGCTGTTCAGAAAGCGGTATTCGATATTCGTGATCAGGCACAGAAGAATGTTATGCATCTGCAACGTGCACAATCCAAACTCATGGATCTTCAGGCGGAGCTTGGTGCGCCAGATGATGAGCAAGATATTCACGAAGATATGGAGTTACAACTCAAGGGCATCTTCAACAAGCTTTCGGAGCGATATCAAAACCTGAAGGGCTCGCGCAACGGAATGAGCACTGCTTATGATCGGGCCACTTCGCAGGGTTGGGTGGTGACGTTGCAACAGGATAGTGAGGCATCGCAAGCATTGAAAATCAATGCTGAAGAGAAACTGATCGATCTCGAAGCAGAGATGAAAGTGGTTTCCGATGGTATCGATTTGATCGGCAAGGCCGGCGTGGAGAAGATCGGTGAGCAAGCGCAGCTAACGCTGGACCGCCTGCAAGCCCTGGGTCTGGCCCCACCTCAGGTTCAAATTGCACTGCTGGCCATCGATACCTTGAAAAAAATGATCTCGGGTATCGGTGAGGCGATTTCTTTCTTCAACATGCTGGCGTTCTACGACAGGCTCAAGGATAAAGCGGCCGACTTGCGCACACGGGTGAGAAATTGCCAACGAGAGATCACCCGGATCGACGGGAAGATTCGATTGGTCACCGTGCTGGATCGACTGGACGACGAGCGCTGGAAGTATGTGGATGAGTACTCGAATCTGGAAGCCGTTTCTTATTCGTTATGCCGAGACTTCGAGCAGAACAAGGCACAACACGTCGAGGAGCGAGCGGCTACTGCCATCGCCCGTATTGACGACGTGGTCAAATATCTAAGGCAGATTCAATAACAAGGAGTCGGGAGCGGTGGGTTGCTTGCCCATCGCTTTCGAATAATCATGAATTTATTCGCCTATGAGTTTTCTGCAGAGCAGCGGCGCGCTCTGGATCGCTACACTGCATTTCTCGGCTCTGTTCACACCGTCACCGCCAATATCCCAGTGGTTTTCGAGCGCCGTAGGTCCAGCGGTCATGCACTGGCGGTATTGGCCAGCGACTCGCGCCTGAACAATATCCCGTTCAATGAACGCTACTTGCGTGACTTCTGGAGACGCACTGAAGATGTCGAGCAAAAGTGCAGTGCTTTCGTCTCGGAACTGCTGACGTTTACACGCGAGTCATTGGAAATCACCAAAAATAACTCACGACATTCACTTCTCAGCGAGGTGGACTTCAACTTGTACAGTTTGTCCCGGTCGCCGACCTGGATATTGTTTCCGCCAACCGATGTATCGGATCTGGTCCACGAACTGGTGCTTCGCCTGTACAGGCTGAGGGCAATGATACGCCAGCTCAAATATACAATGGTCGAAGTGCATGACGAGTCGTTCGGCATTAAATCGGTGTTTGCCAGGGCAATGGATCACCGCTCCTGCCAGTGTCATCCCCAGCCGACAGTCGTCCAGGAGTTGTTTAGCGAGAGGCGCACCCAACCGATGTGGGATACGGCGTACTCTTCAGCGGATCCGCTGATCCGGGCCGGGGAATACAAGGCCGGTGTTACCGGATTGTTCAACGCCGTGGCGTCTGTCAGCATGCAAATCTGCATGAATCTTGAGGAAACAGGAGTACGCATGGACACGGCCATTCAAGAGCTGTTAACGGCAGAGCGTGTGTCGACCCTCGGCCAGCTGAATTCCAGACTGGCTGCGGCGAAAGAGCAAGCCGAAGCGTTCATGGCGATGCTCAACCACCTTGAAACATGGCTGCGTCATTAAAAAAGGCCCTGTGAGGGCCTTTTCATTCAGAGCATTGATTTACACGTAATAGGACTTCAACGGCGGAAAGCCGTTGAACTCCACGGCGCTGTAACTAGTGGTATACGCACCGGTCGACAACCAGTACAGACGATCACCAATCGCCAGGTTCAGCGGCAGACCGTACTTGTAGTTCTCGTACATGATGTCAGCGCTGTCGCATGTCGGGCCGGCGATGACCACTTCTTCCATCTCGCCTTTCTTCTCGGTCCAGATCGGGAACTTGATCGCTTCGTCCATGGTTTCGATCAGGCCGGAGAACTTGCCCACATCGGTGTACACCCAGCGCTCGACCGCAGTGCGGGATTTACGCGCCACCAGTACCACTTCGCTGACCAGAATGCCGGCGTTGGCGATCAACGAACGGCCTGGTTCCAGAATGATTTCCGGCAGGTCATCACCGAAGTCTTCTTTAAGGAAGCGGATGATTTCTTCAGCGTAGGTTTCCAGGCTGTTGGTGCGGGTGATGTAGTTGGCCGGAAAGCCGCCGCCCATGTTGATCAGCTTGAGGTGGATGCCGTCTTCTTCTTTCAGGCGCTCGAAGATCACTTTGACCTTGGCGATTGCCGCGTCCCAGACGCTGATGTCGCGCTGCTGCGAACCGACGTGGAACGAGATGCCGTAGGGCACCAGACCGAGGTCACGGGCGAGGATCAGCAGGTCCATGGCCATGTCGGTCTGGCAACCGAACTTGCGCGACAATGGCCAATCAGCGGTGGTCGAGCCTTCGGTGAGAATACGTACATAGACTTTCGAGCCCGGCGCGGCCTTGGCGATGTTGCGCAGGTCGGCTTCGGAGTCGGTGGAGAACAGCCGCACGCCCTTCTCGTAGAAGTAGCGGATGTCCTTGGACTTTTTGATGGTGTTGCCGTAGCTGATACGGTCGGCGCTGACGCCGCGGTCCATGACCTTGTCCAGCTCGTAGATCGAAGCGATGTCGAAGCTCGAACCCTTGTCTTTGAGCAGATCGATGATCTCGACCGCCGGGTTGGCCTTGACCGCGTAGTAGACCTTGGCGAATTCGAAACCGGCGCGCAGGTCATCGTAGGCCTGGGCGATCATCGCGGTGTCGATCACCACGAACGGGGTTTCCTGTTTGTCGGCGAACGCCTTCATTTTGTCAAAAGTGGCGCGCGCGAAATAATCTTCGACCTTGATCGACATGCTGGGAACTCCTACTGGCAAACAAAAAGTATCAATGGGTGCAAATGAACGCCCTCCGTATCCCCACTTTGGTTCGCCTACTTCCCAAGGCATGTCGCCGAAAGCAAAAAGGCCCAGGGATGTGCCGCTATCCCTTGGCCTTGCTGTCTCGTCGTCAGTACTTGAGCCGGATGGATCGTTTCCAGCATGGACGTTCGGCGCGAACTTTAGGGCGTGAGGGGGTTGAGATCAACTAAAAATGTCTCGTTTTTGCACGCTTCTGACGTGCGACGCGTTCATCACTCCTTGTAGCCGACCGAGATGACGGAAAGATGTTCCCGGCGATTTTTCGAGTGTTAAACATACCTGCACGTTCGCGGCTTTTGGCGGCGAAGTCAGTGGTAAGTGTGATGACTGCAACATCGGCGATGTTAGCGGCGAGAGGGCGGTGTGAGGGGGATTTTGACTGTTTGGGATGGTAGGTCCGAGAGCCAGTCAGCGGGGCGGGTGTTGAGATTCTTTTCCGCCTTGTGAAGGCCGGAAATTCGCACCGATCCCTGTAGGAGTGAGCCTGCTCGCGATAGTTTTTTTCCAGACAACATATCGTCGACCGGGATTACGCCATCGCGAGCAGGCTCACTCCTGCATGGGATTGCATTTGAGCAGATGGAATCAGGCGACTATCGCCTCAGCCGGCGAGACGATATTGGTCTTCATCCCCCGTGAACGCCCCGAACTCAGGTACGCCGCAATCGACTCCTGCGTCACCTCGCCGAGGAACACCCGTTCGGCATCCATCACCGGCAGCCACGCGCGGTTGAACTCGTACATGCGCGACAGCAGGATGCGCAGATGCTCGTCGTACGCCGCGGTGGCGTTGAACTCACGCAGGAACTGCGCGCAGGTGCCGGTCTGGCGATGCAGGTCGCGACGACGCACATAGCCCAGCGCCTTGTTCTCGGCGCAAGTCACCACGACGTAACGACGGTCATGTTCGTCCATCAACTCCAGCGCATCGGCCACCGGCGTTTCCGGGCTCACCGATGGCGCGTTGTCTGCCGCGTCTTCGGCTTTCACCAACAGCAGGCGTTTGAGCGTGCTGTCCTGACCGACGAAGTTGCTGACGAAATCATCCGCCGGGTGCGCGAGCAGCGTGTCCGGATGATCGATCTGCAGCAGTTTGCCGGCGCGGAAGATCGCGATCTTGTCGCCGAGTTTGATCGCCTCGTCGATGTCATGGCTGACCATGATCACGGTCTTGTTCAGCGCGCGCTGCATTTCGAAGAACTCGTTTTGGATCATCTCGCGGTTGATCGGGTCGACCGCACCGAACGGCTCGTCCATCAGCAGCAGCGGTGCATCGGCTGCGAGTGCGCGGATCACACCGATACGCTGCTGCTGACCACCGGACAATTCACGCGGGTAGCGATGCAGATACTGCTTGGGCTCGAGCTTGATCATGCTCATTAGCTCGCGGGCGCGGTCGTGGCATTTCTGTTTGTCCCAGCCGAGCAGTTTCGGTACCACGACGATGTTCTCTTCGATGGTCATGTTGGGGAACAGACCGATCTGCTGGATCACGTAGCCGATGTTGCGGCGCAGTGTCACTTCGTCGAGATCGGTGGTGTCTTCGCCGTTGATCAGGATCTTGCCGGAGGTCGGTTTGATCAAGCGGTTGATCATTTTCAGCGTGGTGCTTTTGCCGCAACCCGATGGCCCGAGGAATACACAGATCTCGCCTTCATTGACGGTCAGGCTCACCGAGTCCACGGCTTTGACATCTTTGCCGTTGCTTTGGAAAGTCTTGCTGAGATTTTGAAGTTCGATCATTTCAAGAGTCCTTTTGGAGTCAGCGAGCGTTGCAGCCACTGCAGGAAGAGGTCGGCGAAGATCGCCAGAAGACTGACCAGCAGCGCGCCGACGATGAGCATCGACATGTCGCTGCGGCTGATGGAGGCGAGGATCAACACACCGAGGCCGCCGGCGCCGATGGTCGCGGCGATGGTCATCACGCCGATGTTCATCACCACGGCGGTGCGCACGCCAGCGAGGATCACTGGCACCGCGATGGGCAGTTCAACCATGCGCAGGCGCTGGCCGAAGGTCATGCCGATGCCGCGCGCGGCTTCACGAATGCCCGGCTCGACGCCGGTGAGGGCGAGGTAGGTGTTGCGCATGATCGGCAGCAGTGAATACAGGAACACTGCGGTGATCGCCGGCAGCGGACCGAGGCCCTGGCCGAACTTCGAATAGAACGGCAGCAACAGGCCAAACAGCGCGATCGACGGCACGGTCAGCAGCACCGTGGCGCTGGCCTGCAACGGACCGGCGAGAGCGGGAAAGCGCGTCATCAGAATACCCAGCGGCACACCGATGACAATCGCCAGGGTCACGGCGATGCCGACCAACGTAATGTGCTGCCAGGTCAGGTGCATCACCTGCTGCCAGTCGAGATGGGAAAAGGCGTTCAGAAATTCCATGACTTCTCCTCTCTTAATTCAGTGGGTGCTGACGCAGGAAATCGGCGGCAACGGACGATGGGCTTTCATGATTGACGTCAACCCGCGCGTTCAGCTGGCGCATGGTTTCGTCGTCGAACAGCTCGGCCAGCGGCTTGAGTTGTTCGGCCAGTTTCGGATTGGCGTCCAGCGTGGCCTGACGCACTACGGGCGCGGCGGTGTAGTCGGGGAAGTAATGCTTGTCGTCGGCCAGCAACTTCAGGCCAAAGGCATTGAGGCGGCCGTCGGTGGTGTAGACCAGACCGGCGAATACCTGACCATTGCGCAGCGCGGTGTAGACCAGGCCGGCGTCCATCTGGCGGATGTTCTTGCGGGTCAGGTTCATGTTGTAGAGCTTGACCATGCCGTCGAGCCCGTCGGAACGGTTGGCGAACTCGGTATCCAGCGCCACCAGATGATTGCTCTTGGCTTCGGCGCGCAGCACGTCGTTGAGCTGGCTGATGTTGCTGATCTGTGGATATTCCTCGGCGATTTTTTTCGGCAGGGCGAGGGCGTAGGTGTTGCTGAATTTCGACGGCGTCAGCCAGATCAGGCCTTTCTTCGCGTCGAGTTCCTTGACCCGGGCGTAGGACTGCGCGCTGTCGAGTTTTTCGCTGACATGGTTGTAGGCCACCAGCGACACGCCGGTGTATTCCCAGAGCAGGTCCAGTTGTCCGCTTTCGTGGGCGCTGCGGGCGAGGTTGCTGCCCAGACCGCCGGTGATCTGCGCGTCGTAGCCTTTGCTGCGCAGGTATTGCGCGGTGATTTCGGCGAGCAGGGTCTGCTCGGTGAAGACCCGGGCGCCGAGGCGAATCACCGGTTTTTCTGCGGCTTGTGCGATTCCTGCAAGCAGCAGGAAGCAGCCTAGGATCAAGCTGAGTCGTTTCATAAATATTCCTCGCAAAGCCTTAAGACGGGCGCAAACCGCGTTCCAGCCAGAGACGGCTGGCAAGGGTGACCACGCCATCGAGCAACAACGCCAGCAGCGCGGTGCACGCGGCGCCGAGCAGCAGTTGCGGCTGATTGTTCAGGGCGATGCCGGGGAAGATCAGGCTGCCAAGGCTGTTGGCGCCGATCAGGAAGGCCAGCGGCGCAGTACCGACATTGATCGCCAGCGCGACACGCACGCCACCGACAATGATCGGTACAGCGTTGGGCAATTCGACTTTCCACAGCACCTGGCGCGGGGTCATGCCGATGCCGACGGCCGCTTCTTTCAGCGAGCCCTGGACATTTTTCAGGCCTTCGTAGGTGTTGCGCACAATCGGCAACAGGGAGGCGAGGAACAAGGCGAAGATCGCCGGGCCGCTGCCGATGCCGAGGATGCCCAGCGCGATCGCGAGCACGGCCAACGGTGGCACGGTGTTGCCGATATTGAAGATCTGCATGAAGCGTTCGGCGCGGCCGACCATGTTCGGGCGGCTGAGGAAGATACCGGCGGGGATGCCCACGACGAGGGCGGCCAGCATGGAAGCGAGGACGAGAACCAGATGAGCTTGCAGGTAAAACAACAAATCGTCGCGGTAGTGTTCGATCGTGTTGATGCCGATCCAGTGGACCAGCAGGGCCAGGAGCGCGATCACCACCGCACCTCCCATCAGCCCTTTGCCATAGCGGATAGCCACAGGCGGACTCCTTTTTTTGTAGTCGGCGAGCGCTGCTCCGCGTGGCAAAACCATTCCTGGCTGCCGGAGTCAGCGTTCGCGAAAAGTAGCCGTTTTCCAGCACCGGCCAAGCGGTGCGAAAGCGAGCCATGAGCGCAGCCTCGTCAGGCTAACTTGCTGATTTTTCAGCCCCTGACGAAGTTTCGTAACAGGGGATGGACGTCTCCTTGCTTTAAAAGGTTCCCATCTGAGGCAGCATTTGGCCACCCTTAATGTGCTCAACGGTTCGGTTATTGTCCTGAGTTGGGCTATAATCGCGGCCCTTTTTTGAATCACCGCCAGGCGATTTCCCATGACCCAACAGGCCGCCGAAGTCGCGAAACGCCGCACTTTCGCCATTATTTCCCACCCCGATGCCGGTAAAACCACGATCACCGAAAAGCTCCTGTTGATGGGCAAGGCGATTGCGGTGGCCGGTACGGTGAAATCCCGTAAATCCGATCGCCATGCGACATCCGACTGGATGGAGATGGAGAAGCAGCGGGGTATTTCCATTACCACGTCGGTCATGCAGTTCCCGTATCGCGAACACATGATCAACCTGCTCGACACCCCGGGCCACGAAGACTTCTCCGAAGACACCTACCGCACCCTGACCGCGGTGGACTCGGCCTTGATGGTTCTCGACGGCGGTAAAGGTGTCGAGCCACGGACCATCGCGCTGATGGACGTCTGCCGTCTGCGTGATACGCCGATCGTCAGCTTCATCAACAAACTCGACCGCGACATCCGCGACCCGATCGAACTGCTCGACGAGATCGAAGCCGTTCTGAAGATCAAGGCTGCGCCGATCACCTGGCCGATCGGCTGCTACCGCGACTTCAAGGGCGTGTACCACCTGGCCGATGACTACATCATTGTCTACACCCCGGGCCACGGTCACGAACGCACCGAAACCAAGATCATCCAGAAACTCGACTCCGACGAGGCGCGCGCGCATCTGGGCGACGAGTACGAGCGCTTCATCGAACAACTGGAACTGGTGCAGGGCGCCTGCCACGAATTCAACCAGCAGGAGTTCCTCGACGGTCAACTGACCCCGGTGTTCTTCGGTACCGCGCTGGGCAATTTCGGTGTCGATCACGTGCTCGACGCCGTTGTGGATTGGGCGCCGCGTCCGCTGGCCCGTGTCGCCAACGAGCGTACCGTCGAGCCGGTCGAAGAGAAGTTCTCGGGCTTCATCTTCAAGATCCAGGCGAACATGGACCCGAAACACCGCGACCGCATCGCCTTCATGCGTATCTGCTCCGGCAAATACGAGAAAGGCATGAAGATGCGCCACGTGCGTACCGGCAAGGACGTGCGCATCGGCGACGCCTTGACGTTCTTCTCCTCCGAGCGTGAACAGCTGGAAGAGGCCTACGCCGGCGACATCATTGGTCTGCACAACCACGGCACGATCCAGATCGGCGATACCTTCAGCGAAGGCGAAGTCCTGGGTTTCACCGGTATTCCGCACTTCGCCCCGGAACTGTTCCGTCGTGTGCGTCTGCGTGATCCGCTGAAATCCAAGCAACTGCGTCAGGGCTTGCAGCAGTTGGCGGAAGAGGGCGCGACGCAGGTGTTCTTCCCGGAGCGCAGCAACGACATCATTCTTGGCGCCGTCGGTGTGCTGCAGTTCGATGTGGTCGCGAGTCGTTTGAAAGAGGAATACAAGGTTGAGTGCTCGTATGAGCCGATCACTGTGTATTCGGCGCGCTGGATCGAGTGCAGCGACAAGAAAAAGCTTGAGGAGTTTTCCAACAAGGCTGTGGAGAACCTGGCATTGGATGGCGGTGGGCATTTGACCTATCTGGCGCCGACGCGGGTGAATCTGGCGTTGATGGAAGAGCGTTGGCCGGATGTGAAATTCCGCGCGACGCGTGAGCATCATTAAGGTTTGATTTGTTTTTCTGAAAGCCCCTGAGGTGTAGGCCTTGGGGGCTTTTTTTCGGCTTGGTATTGGCGGCCTTTGGGCCGACCATGCTCTGGTTGTTTTGGGGGCATATCCGTTTTTTGGGGTGTTGCGGCTGGCGGTTTCGCCCTTACGGCGAGTCCCTTTTTCAAACGCCAAAAAGGAACCAAAAGGCTTTGCTCCTACGTACGGCCCTCGCAGGC